>JAWOCH010000304.1:0-6153 GCA_046483865.1 Candidatus Brocadiia bacterium
GCCCTCGGCCGTGGCCGTTCTGTCGGCCGCCGGTTGCCTGCCTTCGCAAGCGCGCATAGAGGCAAGCGGACGCGCAGAGGCGCGTCCCTCCACCGGCACGGCACGGAGTCCGTCCGCCGGGCGGTATCGCTGCCGTTGCCACCTGTTCCACTGCTCTCCTGTTCCCCTGCTCTGTCCCGCCGCAGGCGGGACCCCTGGAGGGCCACGCTTCCGCGTGGCCGGCCGTTGCCGTGCGGGGGAGTTGCGGACTGGCGAGCGCCGCCCCCCTTCTGGTATAACCACGCATCACCTCCTGGAGGCCGCTCAGACCATGTACGACCTGCACACGCACACGATGTTCAGCGACGGCGTCCTGGTGCCGGCCGAGCTGGCGCGGCGCTGCCAGGCGCAGGGCTACCGCGGGCTGGTCATCTCCGACCACTGCGACCACTCGAACATCGAGCCCCTCATGGCGGCGATGGTCGAGTTCTGCGAGGCCGTCGCGGGCTACTACGGGGAGATGCAGGTGCTGCCCGGCTGCGAGATAACCCACGTGCCGCCCCCGTTGATCAACGGGCTGGTCGCCCTGGGGCGCGAGCTGGGGGCGGAGGTCGTGGTGGTGCACGGCGAGTCCCCGGTCGAGCCCGTCGCCCCCGGGACGAACCGGGCGGCCATCGAGGCCAACTGCGACGTGCTGGCCCACCCCGGCCTGATCACGCCGGAGGAGGCCGCCCTGGCCGCCGAGCGCGGGGTGCGCCTGGAGATAAGCGGCCGGCAGGGCCACTCCCTGGCGAACGGCCACGTAGCCCGCCTGGCCCTGGAGGCGGGCGCCCCGCTGAGCTTCGGCTCCGACGGCCACCGCCCCGGCGACTACCCCACCCGCGAGAAGGCCCTCGCCATCCTCCGCGGCGCCGGCCTCACCGCCGAGCAGGCCGAAAAGGTCATGCGCCACAACGCCGCCGTCTTCTCCGGCTAACGCGAACCCCCTCGCGCGGCAACGGCCACGGCTGGGATAACCACGACGACACGACGCTTAGCGGCCGTCACGTGGACTACGACGGCGAGAAAGGGACGGTGTCCGTGGCCTTCCACCCGGCAGCCTGCTCCGCCTCGCCCCCGACATACTGGAGGAGATCATCCTGCTGCACCGTGCCGACGGCGGCCGCGCCCCCATCCGCGAGCGCATGGTCCGCCCTATCGCCGCCATCATCGACTGGCGCAAGCAGCGCAGAGCCGGAGCAGGTGCTCCAGCGCGCGCCGCCCCTTGCTCAGGCTGCAACAGGGCGGTACCCTCATGCTGGTCCGTCAACGATAGAGTAGCACTGCAACAGGCCATTGGCGGTTCACTATGAGCGAAGACTTCAAACCACAGTTCACCATAACGAACCCCATCACGGCTGCTTTGACCCGCATCGAGCGTGCCCGAGGATTCCTCGAAGCGGCTACGCTTTCCGACGATTGGATTCGTCAGATGGGGCAGAGGGCGCTGGTCCTCGAAGCCCACTACACCACACACATCGAGGGGACACGCCTCTCTCTCACGCAGGCCGAGCGGCTCCTGGCAGGGGAAGAAGTCCCCGAGGCAGACGTTGACGACGCCCGAGAACTGCTCAACTACCGAGGCGCGTTTGACTTCGTCTCTGAGCACCTGGACAGCGGAAGGCCCATCACAGAAGGGCTGATACGAGAAATTCACAGGCGTCTGGTCGAGGGTGTCCGGGGAGGCGCAGCGGCTCCCGGAAACTACCGCAAGGTGCAGAACTACGTGGTGAACTCCGCCACGGGCGAGGCCGTTCACACGCCGCCCCCGGCGCAGGACGTCCCTATGCTGATGGCTGAACTGGTGGAGTGGCTGAATCGGGAGCAGGAAACGCACCCGGTGCTGGTGAGTGGCATCGCGCAGTTGCAGCTCGTGCACATCCACCCGTTCCTGGACGGCAACGGCCGCACTTCGCGACTCCTCTCAACGCTATGCCTCTACCGAGCCGGCTACGACTTCAAGCGTTTGTTCACCATCAGCGAGTACTACGACCGGGACCGTGCCGCCTTCTACCAGGCGCTTCAAAGCGTCCGGGAAAGGGACATGGACCTGACCGGGTGGTTGGAGTACTTCGTGGACGCCCTTGCGGCTCAGATGCGGGAGGTGACTGCCCGGGGCGAACAGGCGATTCGCTGCGACGTTCTTGCCAAACAGCACGGGTTATCCGAGAGACAGGTTCTCGCGATAGGCTACATCCTGGAGCACGGCGAACTCGCCATTGGTGACTACGAGGACATTTGTCCGGACGTCAGCCGCCGGACTCTGCAGCGGGACCTGAAGGCAATGGTAGACGATGGCTTGCTGACCGAGAGCGGAACCAGCTCAACCGACCCCACGAAGCGTTACGTGCTGTCGGATCGCCTGAAGCAATGATCCGCTATGACGTACTGTGACAGGCAGCTGTGACAAGCTGTGACACGAAGCTGTGACAGGCTTGCGACACGACTCCCGCCAACGGTTCAGACACTAAACGACCTCAGCCGAAAGGGCATGGGCGGTGGGAACAGATGAGTCCGCTGTAGCAGCGCGGGCGTCGGTGCTCTGGGTCTCGAGGCCGCTCGGCCAGGGGGCTGAGGCCACTCGGATGACGAAGCGATAGGTCTGGCCGTCGGTGAGGGCGGCGGATTGCCAGGTGTAGCGGGTGGCTTCCGTCGGGTGGCCCATCTCGACATGGCGTGGGGCTCTGCGAAAAGGATGCGTTCAGCCCGCCGAACGGCGGGCGTTTCAGCCGTAGCTCCGGCTGAAGCTACCCCAGGGCTTGCGCGGGCAGACGACGCCGCGCGGCGCCCTGGCCTATGAGTGAGTCGGCCCTATCGGGCCTGACGGCGGAACGAACGCGCGGAAGCGCGTCCCTCCAGGTCCCGCGCCGCCGGGGCGGTCCTGAGCAGGTCGAAGGACAGAGGACGCCGGGCTTGCTCACCTTGGGAGAGGGCGGCGGCCGTACTTCATAGTTCAGAATTCAGAATTCGTAATTTGTGCTGCTTTTCCCAGCCTGCAAGCGCCTGCTCGATGGCGAGCACGCTGTAGGCGGTGGCCAGCTCGGGGACGGTCTCCATCCAGCGGCCGCTGGTGTTGACCCATGAGCCGTCGCCGTTCTGGACGGTGAGCAACTGGTCCACCAGCTCGCGGCGCCAGTCGTGGGCGGTGCCGCCGGGCTCGACGATGCGCTCGACGCCGTAGGCGTTCAGCGCCTTCGCCATGGTCAGATAGTAGTAGTAGAGCCCCTGGTGGCCGAGGCCGGGGTTTTCGGTGACGCTCCAGTTGCGGCGGATCCAGTCGTAGGCGGCCTGCACGCGCGGGTCGTTCCGGTCGAGCCGGGCGTAGACCATGCTCTTGAGCCCGGCGTAGGTCATGCCGCCGTAGCTGCGCAGGCCGCCGTCGGGGCTCGGGCCGGCCTTGCTCTCGCCGGGGCGGTAGACGAACCCGCCGTCGTTGCCGGCCCAGGGCTGGTCGTTGGTGGCCTGCCGATTCTGACAGCGCTCGAGGTAGCGGATGGCGCGTCCGTAGGCCAGTTCGGTGCGCGTCTTGTCGCCCTGTGCGGCGCCGGCGGGCGGGGCGTCCTCCTCGGCCACGGCCTCCAGGCTGCGCACCGCCTCCAGGGCGAGCTGCGTGTTCGACATGTCCACCCGGCGCATGCCCTCCCCGGAGGGTTGAGGCTCGTAGCCCCAGCCGCCGTACTGCGGCTGATCGGGGGAGATGTCCTCGTCCTCGTCAGCCTGGGCGTCCAGCAGGAACCGCTGCGCATTGGCAAGGAGTTCCTCGTCCTGCGGCAGGCCGGCCTCGACGAGGGCCATGGCGCAGATGCTGGTGCTGTAGGAGGCGTAGAACCGGTCGTAGATGCCCCCGTCCGGCCGGGCGAAGCTGCGGATGTAGTCAAGGCCACGGCTGACCGGTTCGCTGTCGGTGCCGTACTCGGGCAGGCCGCTGCCGATCATGCCGGTCACCACCAGGCCCGTGATGGCGGGTTGGTCCTGCCAGGACCCGTTCTCCTTCTGCTGATCTGCAAGGTAAGCGAGCGCCCGCCGCACAGCCGCCTGGCCCTCGAGTCGGAGCGAGATGTCGCGCTCGGCCGGAGCCGCCGCTCCAAGGGCGCCGACCGCGACCATGACGCACACCGCCACGCGGAGAGCCCGTTTACTGCGCATTCTGCTGCTCCTCTCTCGCCTTGTCTTCTCCCAGTTTCTCGCGGCTGCCGGCCGAGATGATAAGCTCGACGGGCGTGCCGACGGGGGGGCAGACGGCCTGGTTCACGTCGTAGTAGATGTCGTCCGCCGCCGTGGGCAGTGCCAGCTCCAGGATGGCCAACGGGTCATGATACGTGGTGATGAGCGATCCCTCCAGGTCGGCGCCGAACCGCCCATCCACGAACCGGCTGCCCAGAAACACCCACTCGGCCCGACGTGCAGGGGTGTCGGCCTGAACGTTGTAGAGGAACCGCTCCGCCCGCTTCCTGTGGCGCGCCGCCGTCTGCATGACGGTGTCGGCGGGCCACTCAACGAGGATGCGCGCGGCCGCCCCCGGCGGCCGGTCGGCCTCCGGATGGCCCTCCGGATAAGTCAGGGCGGGGTTTCGCCCCTCCCGCATGTCCAGCAGCAGGAGGGCCACCTGCAGGTCCAACGGCCTGACGTACAGCACGAAGACGCTCTCGTGGGTCTTGCCGCGCGGCGTGCAGGCCAGCAGCTCGATTGGCCCGCCGGCGTCCATGTTGACCTCTCCAGGGCACCGTATCGTGCGCTTGTCGGCATCGAGCGTGACGTCCCCGATGCGGTAGAGGCCAGCCCCGATGCGGCGGATGCGCCCGCCGCCCTCCCCCGCGCAGGCAACCGTGACGGAGAAGGCGAGCGCCCCCAGCAGGAGAAAAGAAAGCGGCCGGGCAACGCGGGCCGCCCGGCCGGGCTGAGAGTTGCGTTGTCGGCGCGTGTTCACACCTGGGAGATGGCCTCCACGGGGCACTCGTCCACGCAGGTCAGACACTCGGTGCATTCGTCCTGGTCTACCTCGGCAACTCCACTGTCCAGCGAGATGGCGTCCATCGGGCAGACGTCAGCACAGATGCCGCACGCCGTGCATTCGTCCTCATCAACAACGATCATTCTACACCTCCACGGGTAGTACTGAAAGGAATCAGGGAAACCTGACGACGAGGAACCGAGATGCTAACGAACGCCGCCGCCCAGCGTCAAGCGCGCCGGCTGGACAGCAGCAAAAGCATTGACAGCGCACTCGCCACGCCTATAATGAACAGCGCCCGCGGCCGTTGCGCGGCCGGGGGCCGTCCGAACTGAGTTCGCACTTCGCAAGACTCACAGTACAGGAGGCCCGGCCGCGCGCGTGGTGCGCTTCCGCCCGGGCAACCCCACCATGTCTACCGCCCGCGAAGACCTGACCCAGAACGAAAGCTGCCCCGTATCACTTCGGCTCGAAGCCCTGGAGTCGAGGCTTCTGCTGAGCGGCGTGATCGAGCGAGTCAGCCTGGACAGTGCCGGTGACGAAGTCATTGGCAATTCCTACGCTCCCGATGTCAGCGACGACGGTCGCTACGTGACTTTCTCCAGCTACTCGGCCGGCCTGGTGAGCGGCGATGCCAACGGTGTCTCGGACGTCTTCGTCTATGACCGCCAGACCGACACCATCGAGCGGGTCAGCCTGGCCAGTGACGGTTCCGAGGGCAACGGGGCCAGCGCGTACTCCGCCATCAGCGACGACGGTCGGTTCGTAGCCTTCTGGTCTGAGGCCACCAACCTGGTCACCGGGGACACGAACGGGCACGCCGACATATTCGTCTACGACCGTCAGTCGGACACCATCGAGCGGGTGAGCGTAGCATCAGATGGCACCCAAGCCGATGCGGCGAGCCAGAAGGCAGCCATAAGCGGCACCGGCCGCTACGTGACCTTCCAGTCGGAGGCCACCAACCTTGTGGCCGGGGACACGAACGGCGTGCGCGATATCTTCGTGCACGATCTGGAGAATGACACCACGGAGCGGGTCAGCCTGACCTCCGGTGGAGGCGAGGGCAGCGGCAACAGCTCCGAACCGTCCATCAGCGACGACGGCCGCTACGTTTCCTTCCACTCGACCGCCGGCGACCTGGTGTCCGGCGACACGAACTTCCTCCCCGACGCGTTCGTCTA
>JAWOCH010000307.1:0-3062 GCA_046483865.1 Candidatus Brocadiia bacterium
CCTTGGATGCCGACCGATTCATGGCGCCGGACATGGCCGCGGCTGCCGGATTGATCGCACGCGATGCGTTCCATGCCTTTGCACCCAGTGCGAGTCTGTTGGCTGATCCCGCCTAGCTGGGGGTGCGCTGCCAGAGGCAATCCCCGCGACGCCCCACCGGCAAGAGGCGGTGCCGTTATCAGGATCCGTCACAGTGATCGGCACGCCGGTCTACGTGGAAGGACGCGCAGTTGTTGGCCATGCAGAAAGCCCCCACATAGCGTCGGACAGCCCGGGCCGTTGCCAGGGCTTGCTCATTGGCGCCATCCAGGCGTTGCGCTGCCCGCTCCACATCGTGGCGCAACTGGGCCTCGTCAACCGTCAGCATAGTATCCCGATACAACACCAGGCGCCCGTCGATCATGACGCTGTCCACGGCCGCCCCACTCTCAGTATTCACGATCTGCTGGACGGGGTCCCGTAACGGCCAATAGTTCACGTGATCAAGCCGCAGGAAGACAATATCCGCGCAAGCACCCTCGACCAGGGAGCCGATGCGGTCCTGCTGCCCCAGGGCATGGGCACTGCCGCGCGTTGCCAGATCCAGCACCTCGCCCGCATCCAGCCACTGCTCGTAGTCCGGGTGCTGGATCCGGGAGAGATAGGAGGCAATTCGGGTGACCTCGAACATGTTCTGTGTATCAGACGTATTGGCGGCATCCGTTCCCAGGCCTACGTTCACGCCACGGTCAAGCAGGCGACGCACCGGGGCTAGCCCAGAGCCCAGGCGCAGGTTGCTCAAGGGATTGTGAACAACGGAAACGCCGTTGTTTGCGAGGCGCTCCATGTCGTCGTTGTCCAACCAGATGCCGTGCGCCGCACTCATATGGGGACCCAAAAGACCCAGATCCGCAAGGTGGGCCGTCAGGCTCTTGCCGTAGCGTTGGCGCCCCTCAAGCGCCTGCCCCTTGGATTCCGCAAGATGGGTTTGCAGCGGGACGCCAAACTCCCTGGCCAGCCGATCGCAGCCGACGAGGAAATCGTCGGAGCAGTGCATGGGAATTGTGGGCGCCAGGGCAGGGCGTACCAGATCGCGCTCCGATGGCCAGCGTTCGAGAGCCGCTCGCGCCGCAGCCAGGCTCGTCTCATTGGGCGCGGTCTGCAGCTCAGTGACCTGGACCTGAAGGGCCTCCGGAAGCTCCGCCAGCAAGCCGGGCAGGGCTTGGTAGAGGGTGCGGTCGGCCATCATGGGCGCCACCACCGCGCGCAATCCAATGCCCTGATACGCCTTCGCCACGGCATGGAGGCCGTCGACGGTCGGCGCGGGAAACTCGGCGAACAGGTCCATGCAGGTGGTACAGCCCTTGCGAATGAGTTCGCAGGCGGACAGCGTAGCGGCGAGATGCTTGTCCTCATGGGAGTGGCCGCTGTTCAACGCGGGGGCCACCGACAGGAACAGTTCCAGAGTAGAACGATCCGGCACCAACCCCTTGCCCAGGCAGCCGTGGCCGTGCGTATGACCGTTGACCAGCCCCGGCACCAGGATGCGGTCGCTCGCGTCCATGACGGCAGTGGCCTCTGGGGCGTCCATCCCTGGCGCGCCGATTCGCCGGATACGGCCATCCTCGACCAGGATATCCGCCGCGGCGCAGGAACGTTGCTGCTGGTCGAGCACGCAACCGCCACGGATGATTGCACTCCGCGCCGTAGGCTCATCCGCTAACGGTGTGCCTGTCATCAGTCTACCTCCGTTACCGGTATGTCCAGCTCCTGATTGGTCGCCATGGACTGCCCGATCTTTCGGACGTCCGCATCGGCGCGGGTTGTCTCGTGGACGATCCGCCCGTCCAGCATGACGACAATGCGGTCAGCGAGCTGCATGATCTCGTCCAGGTCCTCGCTGATGAGGAGCACGGCAGCACCGCGATTGCGGATTTCTAGAATCCGGTTGCGGATCTCGGTCACCGCAGAGAGGTCGAGCCCGAGACAGGGGTTCTGGGCGATCAGCAGCGAGACGTCACCGGAGAGCTCGCGTGCGAGCACGCTGCGCTGCACGTTACCCCCGGAGAGCGTGTCAATCCGGGTGTCGGGACTCTGGGTTCGGATGCCGTATTCGTTGATCAGCCGCTCGCCCTGTCGGCGCATGGCCCGCCGGTTGACGAACCAACCCCCCATGACGGTCATCTCGGGCTGATCGAAATTGCGCAGCGCCAGATTCTCCGCGATGGACATGCTGCGCACGGCGCTGTTCATCAGAGGCTCCTCCGCGAGCAGATACACGCCGTGCCGCCGCAGGAACCTGCGTTCCGGACGGTGGGGCTCGCCCCCGACGCGGATTGTTCCGCTTGTGGCCAGCCGCTGCCCGGCCAACGTTTCAACGAGCTCGGTTTGACCGTTGCCCGAAACGCCCGCGACCCCAAGGATTTCGCCATCCCTTGCTTCAAGACTGACACCACGCAGCGCCGGTACGCCGCGGTCGCTGTCCACATGCAGTTCACTCACTGACAGGCGTGTGTCGCCTCGCGATGTCTTGCCCCGGGCGAGTGACGAGGGAATCCGGTCGGCGCCCATCATGAGCTCCGCCATCGCCTCTTCCGAGAAGTCGGCAACCTGCCCCCCACCCACATTGCGGCCGCCGCGCAGTACCGTGAAATCCCGAGCGTACGCCTGAACCTCGCGCAGCTTATGGGTAATCAGCAGCACGCTCAGCTTGCCTGTCTCGGTGAGCTGGCGAAGAAGCCCCAGAAGCTGGTCCGCTTCTTCCGGGGTCAGCACACTGGTGGGTTCATCGAGAATCAGGAAGCGGCGCCCGTGGTACAGCTCCTTGAGGATTTCGAGCTTCTGTTTCTCGCCCGCAGCCAAGGTCGAGACCTGGCGATCGGTTTCAATGCGGAACGGTGTACTGTTGATGAATTCAGAAATCTCCCGGTGCTGCCGTCGCCAGTCGATTCGCCGGGGCACCGGCCGCAAGCCCAGCACGAGATTCTCGGCCACCGTCATGGCGGGGACCAGGGTGAAGTGCTGGTAGACCATCCCCAAGCCAAGCTCGTGCGCATTATCCGGTGTCGACGCCTCCACCTCGC
>JAWOCH010000308.1:0-2931 GCA_046483865.1 Candidatus Brocadiia bacterium
CAGGCGGCTGTCCCGGGCCACCGTCCCGCCGCCGACGTAGCCCCATGCGCCCTGGTCTGTCCGCTGCTGGTCAGGTTGCCACAGGCGCCCTTCGGCGTCGGTGTAAGGCTCCTGTGCTCCGCAGTTCACGCGGTAGAGGACGGTCCGTTGTCTGCCGCTGCCCAGAGCGGCGCCGGCCAGTGACATTCCCACACACAGCAGTGACGCGCACAGCTCCACCTGCATCGGCTCCCCCTCCTGACAGGGCGTCGGCTCAGCTGCCGAGCCGTCGTTTCTCCTGGATCTCTCTGAGAGTCTCCTCCACCATCAGGGCGACGGGGCGCAGTTTGCTCCGTTTGCCCTTGCCGGAGGCGGCCACCTTGCCGAAAACCAGTACGGTCACGTCAGCATCCGCACGCTCGTAGGCGTAGAGCAGCCGGTCCAGGTTCACCATGACGGGCATTCCCCGGCCGGCATCGGTCAGCTCAATGAACATGCGCCTCTCCCGTCTGCAAGCGAAAGGGGTGGCGGAGAGGGAGGGATTCGAACCCTCGGTACTGGATGGTTCCAGTACACGCGGTTTCCAACCGCGCTCCTTCGGCCGACTCGGACACCTCTCCGGGAACATGTTAACCTTGCCCCCTTTGAGCTGTCAACGCGACAGGTACGGCCACGTAGCCCTTTAGCTCTCTGAGCGAAGCGACCTCGAACTGCCAGCTCCCGGCCCCGGAAGCGGTCCGGGATTATGTAGCACGGCCGCTCTCGGCCGTGGTCCTTCCTTCGGCCCCAGCCGAGGGCGGCTGGGCTACATGTTTCACGCGTGCCGAGCCGGAGCCAACCTGAAAGTTGGCGACTTGTGAATGGCCCTTGTGCGGCCGCGCGGCGAACGGCATTGCATCGGCCTGGCCTATCGGGTACCGTGGCCGGCTGGGCGTACTCTTCCACCATCCGAGGTGAGCTGTCCGCCATGGACGAGACGGAGCCGCAGGGGCGCTTCCGACTCGTGGCGCTCGACATAGACGGCACCGTGCTCAACAGCGCGGGGGAGGTCTGTGCGGCGCTGAAGCGCACGCTGGCCGCCCTGGCGCGCAGGTCCGTGCGGACCGTCCTGTGCACCGGCCGGCGCATGAGGAGCGCCGTGCCCGTGCTGGCCGAGCTGGAGCACGTGCACCCGATCCTCGTCTGCAGCGGCGGGGCGCTGGTCAAGCGGGTGGACGACGAGGAGACGCTCTATACCGACCCCCTCGGCGACGCCCTGGCGCAGCGGGCGGCGGAGGTCTATCGCCGGGCGGGGCTGATGCCCATCGTGCTCTACGACCATCCGCTCAGCGGGCGGGAGCTGTGGGTTGCCGCCGCCGATCGGCGGAAGGCGGAGGGCCTTGCCTACGTGCAGCTCAACCGGGACGCGGTGGAGTACTTCGAGGGAGACTGGCCCGAGGGCCTGGAGGCCCCCCTGGAGGTATACACGGTGGATCGGACCGAGCGTGTGGAAGCGGCCCGCGATCGGGTCAGGCGCGACCTGGAGGGGAGCGCCATCGTCGAGGCCATGTTCCAGCCCCGATACGGGGAACTGGCCCTGGAGGTCCGTTCACCGACTGCCACCAAGTGGGCCGCCTTGCAGTACCTGCTGGACAGGTGGGGTATTCCGCCTGCCCAGGTGGTGGCCGTGGGCGACGACGTGAACGATCTGCCCATGCTGGAGGCGGCCGGGCTGTCCTTCGCCATGGGGAACGCCCTGCCCGAGGTGAAGGAGACGGCCGACGAAGTGACGGCGACCAACGACGAGGAAGGCGTCGCCAGGGCGCTGGCGCTGGCCTTCCCCGGGGGGCAATAGGGAGGTATCACAATGGGTGATGCGTCTGACGGGTCCGAGTCGCTGGCCCGGCGGCTGCTGGCCGTGGGGTCGAGGATCGAGCCGGTGCTGGAGGAGATGTTCCCGCCGGAGGCGGATGCTTACCTCTCGGAGGCCGTCCGCTATCACCTGGGGACCGGCGGCAAGCGGGTGCGCCCGGCCATCTGCCTGCTGACCTGCGAGCATCTGGGGGGCGAGGCCGAGCGCGCGCTGCACTTTGCCGCCGCCGTCGAGGTGCTGCACAACATGCTGCTGATCCACGACGACCTGGAGGACGGCGACAGGGTGCGCCGCGACCAGCCCACTGTGTGGGTGCGCTACGGGGCGGGTAACGCGGTGAACGTGGGGGACTACATGCTGGGCATCGCCTACCAGGCCGTCCTGCGCAGCCCTGTGACCGAACGACAGCGGCTGGCACTGGTGCGCTCCTTCACCGACGCCTACACCGACACCTGCCGCGGACAGGCGTACGACCTGAACACGCGCGGACAGGAGGAGCTGACCGTGCGCGACTACCTGCGGATGGTCACCCTCAAGACCGGGCGCTACATGGCGCTGGGCATGGTCGGCGGGGCCATCGTAGCCGGTGCTGATGAGGAGGTGGTTGACGGTCTGAACCGGCTGGGCCAGAAGATGGGCGCCGCCTTCCAGATCCGGGACGACCTGATTGACCTGACCGTCGGCAAGGGCAGGGGAGGAACCGTGGGCAACGACATCCGCGAGGGCAAGTCAAGCATTCTCTACGCCCATTCCATCACCGCGGCGGACTCCCAGCAGGCACGGGAACTCTCCTCCATCATGCGCAAGCCCCGCGAGCACACCACCGACGCGGACGTGGCCCGCGCACGTGCTATCTACGAGGGATTCGGCTCGCTGGAGTACGCCCGAACGGCGGCGGATCGGCTGGTGTCGGAGGCGTTCGACATCATCCCGCAGATACCGGTGCGGGAGCCGGACTTCTTCCGTCGCGTGACCGAGTTCATGGTCAGCCGGAAGACGTAGGGGTCCGGCCGGAAACTGGATCTGGCCGCGACGCCCCAACCCTTTGGGCCGGCGCCATTTGCGACGCATCTCTGCGTTGCTCGGCCTTGAAGTGCCTC
>JAWOCH010000397.1:0-8367 GCA_046483865.1 Candidatus Brocadiia bacterium
AGTCTTCTCACCTGCATCGAATGCGCCCAGAAGGCCGAGGAGGGCTGAGGGCCAAGCGCCGCAGACCTCATGAACAGGGCGCAGCGCCGGCTGCTGCGAGCCATGCACAACCGGAACGTGATCCTGAAGGCTCGTCAATTAGGGTTCTCTACGTTCATTCAGCTGTACATGCTGGACACGGTGCTCTGGAATTCGCACCAGGCCGGCGGCGTGATTGCGCAGGACAAGGACAGCGCGGAGGACATTTTCACGAACAAGGTCAAGTTCGCGTTCGAGCGCCTGCCCCAGGCCCTGCAGGATCACCTGGCCCCAGGCCAGGACTCGGTGCGCAAGCTGGTGTTCGCGAACGGGTCGAGCCTGACCGTCGGCACGAGCATGCGCTCCGGCACGCTGCAGATGCTGCACGTATCGGAGATGGGGAAGATTGCGGCCCGGTATCCGGACAAGGCCCGCGAGATCGTGACCGGGAGCTTCGAGGCGGTCCCCTTGGACGGGATCGTTTGGGTTGAGAGCACGGCAGAAGGCCGGGAGGGCGCGTTCTACGACCTGGTCAAGCGGGCTCGCGATTTCCAGGCCTCCGGCCGACCGCTGGGTCCGCTGGACTGGGCGTTCCACTTCTTCCCATGGTGGGAGGAGCCGAGCTACCGGGCTGATCCGGAGCAGGCACAGATCCACCCGCCGCTGCGGGATTACTTCGAGGAGCTGCGGGACAAGCACGGCATCGAGCTGACGCCGGAGCAGCGGGCCTGGTACGCGCTGAAGGAGCGCGACCTGGGCGAGGACATGAAGCGCGAGCACCCATCGCACCCGGATGAGGCGTTCGAGCAGGCGATCATCGGGGCCTACTACGCGACCCAGTTCCGGAACCTGCGCCAGGAGCGCCGGATCACGACGGTCCCGCACTCACCAGAGCTGAATGTGCACACGGCCTGGGACTTGGGGATGTCGGACAGCACGGCGATCTGGTTTGTCCAGGTGCACGGTCGCGAGGTCCGCGTGATCGACTACCTGGAGGACAGCGGCGAGGGCATCGCGCACTACGCGGAGGAGCTCAAACGCCGGGCCGAGCATCGCAAGTACCGGTACGGCCGGCACTTCGCGCCACACGACATCAACGTGCGTGAGCTGGGCTCGGGTGTGTCTCGTATTGAGGTAGCCCTCGAGCACGGCATCCGGTTCGAGGTGGTCCCTCGCGTCGAGAGCCAGGCCGAGGGGGTCCAGGCCGTCCGGCAGTTCCTGCCGATGTGCTGGTTCGACGAGGAGAAGACGGGCGAGGGCGTCAAGGCCCTGGAGCACTACCGCAAGCAGTGGGACGAGCGGCTCGGAACGTACAAGAGTCAGCCGCTGCACGACTGGGCAAGCCACGGCGCCAAGGCATTCGAGACCCTGGCAAGGGCGGACATCTTCCAGGCCGGCGTCAGGCCACCCGCGGAGATCAAGACGAGGACGATGATGGCATGAAGGATTCCCCGATCTACACGATGGGCGCGGTGAGCACGGGCGAGGTGTCGCGAGCGGTTGCGAGACTCCTGTCCCGGTTCAGCGACCAGAGCCGCACGGCGCGTGCGATGGAGGGCGTCGTCTACGGCGTTTCGGTCCAGCAGCACCAGTACGAACACGACCTGATGAAGTTCGCCTGGATCACGCCGGACGAGCTCGAGGTCGCGGTTGAGGTCGATCTGCGGGCCCTGAGCCGGGAGTACCTGGACAGCCTGGTCGTGCGCGTGATCGACAACCTGAACGAGGCCCGCAGCCGGAAGGTGAGCACGCTGACTGACGTGGCCGATGCCGTATCGAGGGCGGTGCACTGATGCCTGGCCTGATGCTGGCCGTCTCGCCAGAGCAGCTCGCAGAGGACGAGCTCCGCGAGACCGAGGAGGCCCAGCAGGACGAGCGTCGGCAGCGCGAGGCGTTCGAGTCGTCACTGGCCGGGCATGTCCGCCGGTGCTGGGATTCCGCCCGCCGTGCGAAGAACCCAGTCGAGGAACGCATCCTCCGCAACCTGCGCCAGCGCAACGGCGAATACGACCCCGACGAGCGGAAGATGATCCAGGAGTCGGGCGCTCCCGAGATCTACATGATGCTGACCGCGGTCAAGTGCCGCGCAGCGAAGTCCTGGATCCGGGACGTCCTGCTGCCCGCCGGCGATCGGCCGTTCTCGGTGACGCCGACACCGGTACCGGACCTGCCCCAGGAAGTGCAGATGCAGGTGCACCAGCGGGTCGACCAGGATGCCCAGCAGTTCATGGCGGCCGGCGGTCAGATCACCCCGCAGATGTATCACCAGGTCCTCGAGCGTGCGCAGAACATGGTGCGCCAGCAGCTTGAGGATAAGGCCAAGGCTGCAGCGGAGCGCCTCGAGGAGAAGATCGAGGACAAGCTCTCGGAGGGTCGCTGGCAAACAGAGTTCGACGCGGTCATCTCGGACGTCGTGGACTTCCCGGCCGGCATCATGAAGGCCCCGGTCACCCGGCAGCGTGAGCGCCTGACGTGGGGCGAGGGTGGTGTCCCGCAGATCGCTCGCGAGCTGGTGGACGAGGTCGAGCGCGTGGATCCGCTGGACTTCTACCCGGCCGCCGGTATCTCGGAGATCGAGGATGGCGACTGCATCCAGCGCCACCGCCTGACCCGCGGGCAGCTGTACGACCTGATCGGGATCGATGGCTACGACGAGGAGGCGATCCGCGAGGCCCTGCGCGAGTTCGACGACGGCGGCCTCACCGGCTGGGAGGAGCAATCGCTGCAGTCCCAGGTCGACGCTGCAAACGACGATGACCGGTCGCAGCTGGACGATCGCCGGATCACTGCACTCGAGTTCTGGGGAGCTGTGCCAGGCCGCACGCTCGAAGAGTGGGGCATGGAGGAGATCCAGGACGGCGATCGCGACTACCCGGTCGAATGCTGGCTGGTGGGGCGCCACGTCATCAAGGCGCAGCTGAACCAGGACCCGATGGGGCGCAAGCCTTACAGCAAGGCCAGCTTCGAGGTGGTGCCGGGGTCGTTCTGGGGCCGTGGCGTGCCGGACCTGATCCGCGACAGCCAGAAGATGATCAACTCCGCGGCGCGGGCGATGGCGGTCAACATGGGCCTGGCCTCCGGTCCCCAGGTGGTGGTGGACACGAACTCCCTGCCGCCGGGAACGGACCTCACGAACATGTACCCCTGGAAGGTCTGGCAGCTGAACTGGGAGCGCGGGTCGACGCGCATTCCGATCCACTTCTTCCAGCCCAACCCGATGACCGACCAGCTGCTCAAGGTGTACGAGCACTTCTCGCGCCAGGCCGACGAGACCTCCGGCATTCCGGCCTACACCTACGGATCGAGCAACCTCGGCAAGGCTGGCAGCACGGCCAGTGGCTTGTCGATGCTGATGAACGCCGCGTCGAAGGCGATCAAGAACGTGATCAGCCACATCGACAACGGGATCATCGTCCCGGTCGTGCGCCGCATGGTCGATACCGTGATGCAGTACGAGTACGAGCCGCAGTTCGCGGGCGACATCCAGGTCCAGGCCAAGGGCTCGCTGAGCCTGGTGCACAAGGAGCAGGTGCAGATGCGCCGGCTCGAGTACCTGCAGCAGACCAACAACCCGATCGACTTCCAGATCATGGGCCCGGACGGTCGTGCAGCGCTGCACCGCGAAGTGGTCAAGAGCCTCGACATTGGACCGGACGACGTCATCCCATCCAGCGAGGAGCTGATGGCGCGGCTGCAGGGCGCACAGCCGCAGCAGCCGCAGCAGCCGCAGCAGCAGGGTCCGGCCGAGCTTGGCCCTGACGGGCAGCCGCTGGGTGCCCCGCCGCCTGGAGGCCCGATGCAATGATGCTGCTCCGACCCAGCCGTCAGGCCCTCCTGGATCTGGCCCGCGTGAGCCGGTCCATGGCCGGCCAGGACACCGAATACGTGCAGTACCTCACGGAGTGCCGGGAAGAGCTGCGCGACGAACTTGAGAACACCCAGGACGAGGCCCGCATGCGACAGCTGCAGGGTGGAGTCCAGGTGCTGAGCCAGCTGCTGAAACTGTGCCGAGAGGCGCCGGAGGCAGCCAGCCGACGCGAGTGATGGACACCCGATAAGGACCCGTCGCTCACCCCAGAGCCCGCCCTGTGCGGGCTTTTTTGTGCCTCGAGAAACCCGAGGGCCTTTAGGCACCGCGATACCCGAGGAGGGCCGCATGAGCAAGCAAGTACCGAGTGCAGTGAAGAAAGCCCAAGAGCAGGCCGAGGCCGCCCACAAGGCGATGTACGGCCTGCCCCAGGACACCGAGCAGAAGGACGAGGCAAAAGCCGAGGACCAGAAGCCGGCCCCGGACGAGCAACCCGCAAGCAACGAGCAGCCCGAGAGTGACTCCACGCCGCAGGCTCAGAATGAGCCGAAGCCCGATCAGGGCGACGAGTGGAAGCGGAAGTACGAGAGCCTCAGAGGCAAATACGACGCGGAGATCCCGCGTCTGGCTGCAGATCTTCGAGCCCTGCGCTCGGAGAAGCAGGAGATGGAGCGGCAGCTGAAGGAGCTGCAGGAAGCGAAGCAGGCCCCCGAGAGCACCGGGGACACCGAGGGCTTCGACGAGGCAGTCCGCAAGCTGACCGATGAGTATGGCGAGGAGTTCTACGACCTTCTGCGGAAGGTGGCCCGGAAAGAAGCCGGTGGCCAGGAAGACCTGAAGAGCATGCGCAAGGAGCTGGAGTTCCTGAAGCAGGACCGCCAGCTCTCCAAGCGTGAGCGCTTCGACAAGGACCTCCTGGATGCCGTCCCGGACTGGGAAAGCGTCAACGTAGACCCGCAGTGGCATGCCTGGCTGGCCGAGACCGACCCCTTCACCGGGGAGGTGCGCCAGACCCTCCTGGACCGCGCAGCTGCAGCGCTCGATGCAAAACGGGTGGCCGCGATCTTCACCGCGTTCAAGGGGCCGACGAGGCCCCAACAGAACGAGCCCTCGCCGAAGAACGAGCGTTCGGTCTCCCCGCCGCGTAGCCGCTCCTCCGAGCCGCCGCCGACCCAGCCTCAGTACACCGTTGCTGACTGGGAGCGGCTGCAGGAGGAGGTGCGCCGCGGCAAGTGGAAACACCGGATGAACGAGTTCCATGAGCGCGAGGAAGCCATCCATAAGGCGCTCACGGGTTCGTGACGCCTGGTTTTGAGAGGTAAGTCAAGATGACTGTTGCAGCCAATTCCGGCTACGTCCAGTACGGGGGCTCGAGCCGGACCTTCATCCCTGAGCTCTGGAGTACCAAGCTCGCGGTGAAATACTACGAGGGGTCGGTGCTGAACTCCATCAGCAATACCGACTACGAGGGCGAGATCAAGAACGTCGGTGACAAGGTCAATATCCGGACCATCCCCGACATCACGATCCGGGATTATGAAAAGGGTGACAGCCTCACCTACGAGAATCCCGAGAGTCCGCTGGTGGAGCTGGCCGTCGACCGGGCGAAATACTGGGCGATGGCGGTGGACGACATCGATGCCTACCAGAGCGACCTGAAGCTGCTGGACGACTGGGCGGAAGATGCCGGCGAGAAGATGAAGGCGGTGCTGGATACCGACGTGCTCGGTTCCATCTACGCCGACGTCGACTCGGACAATGCCGGGCCTACGGCTGGTGCGATCTCCGGGTCCTACGACCTCGGTGAAACCGGCAGCCCGGTCACTCTGGACACCACCAACATCATCGACTACATCGTCCACTTGGGCAGTGTTCTCGATGAGCAGTCGGTGCCGGAGACCGGTCGCTGGATCGTCCTGCCGTCGGTCCTCGCCAACCGGGTGAAGCGTTCCGAGATCAAGGACGCGAGCCTGGCGGGTGACGGCACGTCCGTTCTGCGCAATGGCCGCATGGGGATGATTGATCGTTTCACTGTGTACCGCTCCAACCACATCCAGTGGGTCGAGGACAACACCGACACGGTCTTCCATGTGATGGCGGGCCACACGTCGGCGCTGACCTTCGCCATGCAGATCACCAAGACCCAGCACATCGTGGGCGAGAGCTCCTTCGAGGAGAAGCTCCGCGGCCTGAGTGTGTATGGCTTCAAGGTGATCAACGGCAAGGGTCTTGCCCACCTGTACGCGAAGGCCGGCTGAGCCTGAGCAGTAAGCGAGCCCCTGGGGGGTAACCCCAGGGGTTTTTACTGGAGAGGGGATCATGCGCTACCTGCAGCACAAGAAGACCGGCCGGAAATTCCTGTACACGGACACCCTGGCCAAACATCCCGACCTCGAAGAGGTGGGAACCACGAATTCGGCTCCGACACCGGAGCCAACCCCTGCCGGCCCTGAAACCCGGCAGGAGGAGCCGACGAAGATCCAGACCGACGAAGGGTTGGTGAACGTCGCAGACGCAACGAAGGACGCGCTCGACGCCTACGTGCAGCGCCATTTCGGCACCAAGCTGGACAAGCGCAAGTCGCTTGACGTCTTGGCGGACCAAGTGCTGGAGCTGATTCGCGAACACGGCCACCCGGACTTTGACTGATGGATGCCGAGGCTTTGGTCAACGCCGTAGCCGGCGAGCTGCACGACCCGACGCACGTTCGTTGGTCGGAGGACACGCTGGCCGAGTACCTGACCTCGGCCCTGCGCATGGTGGTCGGCATTCGGCCCGACGCCACCCAGACGGTGGAGACGGTCACCCTGGACGAGGGGCACCTGCATCAGTCGCCGGGCCTGCGCTTCATTCGGCTTGACAGCAACATCCAGCAGGACGACAGCAACGGGGGCGCGATCACCCCGTTCGACTTCGAGATCATGGATCGCTTCGAGCCCAACTGGCGGCGCTCCCGGCCCCGCAACCGCGTGGAGCACTACGGCTGGGTCCCGCACCGGGCGAGGGAATTCATCACCTACCCGCCGGTCGCGGCCGGCACCAAGGTGCGGGTGGCGTATGCCGCCGATCCGGGCCCGATCACGGCTCCTGCCTCAGGAGAGTCCTGGCCGGAGATCGACATCTCGAACGAGTACAGCAACGCCGTGCGGCACTGGATGCTGTTTCGGGCCTATGCCCTGCAGACCTCGAGTGTCGGCAAGACGCAGGCCCAGTCCCACTACCAGATGTTCTTCTCGAGCATGGGGGAGAAGGTTCCTGGGCAGATGTTCGTGTCTGGTGAAGATGGAAGGGGTGACTGATGGAGTTGAACTCGATTCAGGAGGCCGTCCGCTGGGATGTAACGATCCAGCAGGGGTCGACATTCGTCCGCACGATGGACCTGGTGGGGTTGGACCTGACTGGCCTGGAGTTCCGGGGTCAGATCCGGCGGGAGCACGAGGACACTGAGGTCCTGGCTGACTACACCTTCGAGGTCACCGGCACCAACACGCTGACGGTCTCACTGACCGACGAAGAGACGGAAGAACTGCCGGCCGAGCGACTGGTGCACGACATCGAGCTGGTGCGTATATCGCCGCCGTTCGTGGCACGGATCCTCGAAGGCACCGTCCGGGTGACCCCCGAAGTCACGAAGTGAGCGAGCAGTTCCAGCAGGTTCACCGGATCGCTCTCAGCCTGGTGCGCCGCCTGCCGGACACGGTCCTGGCCGAGGACCTGGTCCAGGCCGGCATGGTCGGGCTGCTCGAGGCCCGGCAGCGCTACACCGGGAGATCCAGTGCGAGCTTCAGCACCTTCGCCGGTGCCCGCATCTACGGGGCAATGCTGGACGAGATCCGGCGCTCCGACTGGACACCGCGATCGGTGCACCGGGTGCGCCGGCAGGTCGAGGAGGCCGTGCAGCGGATCGAGGGACGGGAGGGCCGCGAAGCCCTCCCGCAAGAGATCGCGGACGAGCTGGGCATTGCCCTGGACGAGTACCGGAAGGTCCAGGCCGACCTGGCCTGCATCCGGGTCACGAGCCTCGAGGAGGTGTTCCCGGACGAGCGGGGCGTGGAGAGCCTGCCGGGCTCTGCCCCAGGCCCGCAGGAGAGCCTGCAGCAGTACGACCAGTGGCGCCAGTTGGGGCGCTACATGAAGCACCTTCCCGAGCGGGAGAGGGCTCTGGTCCTGATGTATTACGACGACGACAAGACGATGCGCGAGATTGCCGAGGTCTTTGGTTTCAGCGAATCCCGTGCAGTCCAGGTGCACAAGAAGGCGATCAACCGAATCCGGTCCTGGATTCGCAATGACAACGAGGTGACCGAGTGCGACAGCCGAGCCTGAAGTTTTCCTGGAACGCCCCGAAGGTCAACACGGAGGGCGAGCCGCTCGCCGAGGAGGAGATCAACAACCTCGAGTTTCGGATTTATGAGAACGGCGAGCTCGCGGTCGATGAGATCGGCGAGATCGACTTCGAGCTGCTCATGGAGGACAAGCCCGAAGGCCAGTACGAATACACCATGACAGCCGTGCTGTACGGGCTTGAGTCGCCGCACTCG
>JAWOCH010000006.1:0-4946 GCA_046483865.1 Candidatus Brocadiia bacterium
GAGGACTCCCCAACCTTCGTCAACGGCGTCCTCGACCGCATCTACACCATGCACAGAGACAACATCATCAAGCCCGATCCCGAGGGCCGGGCGGACCTGCACGTGCACTCGAACGTCAGCGACGGTTCGGTGCCGCCGCAGGAGCTGCCCGCGCTGGCCGCCGAGGCCGGCCTGGCCGCCATCGCCCTGACTGACCACGACACAGTTGACGGCGTGCAGGCCGCGCGGGAAGCGGGCGAGCAAGCCGGCGTGATCGTCGTCGCGGGCGTCGAGCTGACCGCCTACGCCCCCGCCTCCGACCAGGAACAGGAGATGGAAGTCCACATCGCCGGCCTCTTCGTGGATGCGGACAGCGAGGAACTGAACGAAGCCCTGCTGGGTCTGCGGGAGGCGCGCGTTCAGCGCGTGCGCGAAATGGTGGGCAAGCTGGATCAGATGGGCATCGTCGTGGACGGCGAGGAAGTGTTGCGCCGGGCGGAGAACGGCGCCGTCGGGCGCGGCCACCTGGCCCAGAAGCTGGTCGAGCACGGCTACTGCCGGAACGTCCGGGAGGCGTTCGACAAGTACCTGGCGGAAGACTCCCCGGCCTACGTGCCCAAGGAGCGGCTCACGCCCGCGGAGGCCATCGAGCTGGTGCACGCCGCCGGAGGCGTTGCCGTGCTGTGCCATCCGGGGTTGCTTGAAAGCGTCGAGGAACGTGTCCCCGCACTGGCGGAGGCCGGGCTGGACGCCATAGAGGTCCACTACCCCTCGCACAGCGCCCGGGACGAAGCCCTGATGATGGAGCTGGCCCGAAGCCACGATCTGCTGATCACCGGCGGCAGCGACTTCCACGGCAGCCTGAAGCCCGACATCCACATCGGCCAGGAGGCGGTCTCCCTGGTCGAGCTGCACAAGCTGCAGCAGCGGGCCCTGTCGCTGGCCTGAGGCGCCGGCAGACCCCTTAACCCACAACGGAAGCGAAGATGACGCCCTTCGGCCTGTTCAGAAAGGAAGAGGAGGAACCGGAGGCCCCGTCCGATGAGAGCCAGGACAAGGGCCTGCTGGGCAAGCTGCGCGCGGGCCTGGCCAAGACGCGCGACAAGGTGACCGGCGGCCTGCGCACCGCCCTTTCCGCCCACAGAACACTGGACGATGAGCTGCTGGAGGAGATCGAGGAGCAGCTCTACGTGGCGGACGTCGGCCCGAGGGCGGTCATGCGCCTGTGCGAGGAGTTGCGCGAGGCCCACCAGGAGGGCCGCCTGAAGGGCCCGGACGAGGTGATGGACTTCCTCAAAGAGGCCATCGGCGAGGAGCTGTCCGAGTGGGACACGTCCCTGCGCCTGCCCGGCGACGGAACCGCCGTCATCATGGTGGCGGGGGTGAACGGCTCGGGCAAGACGACGACCATAGCCAAGCTGGCGCGGCGGCTGCTGGGCCAGGGCAAATCCGTGCTGCTGGCTGCGAGCGACACGTTCCGCGCGGCCGCCGTCGAGCAACTGCGCATCTGGGCGGAGCGGGTGGGCGCGGACATCGTCAGCAACGAGAGCGCCGATCCGGCGGCGGTGGCCTTCGACGCGGCCGACAAGGCACTGGCCCGCGACTACGACGTGCTGATCATCGACACCGCCGGCCGGCTCCACACGCGGCGCAACCTGATGGCCGAACTGCAGAAGATCAGCCGCGTCGTGGGCAAGAAGATCCCCGATGCACCCCACGAGACATTGCTCGTGCTGGACGCAACGACCGGCCAGAACGCCGTCAGCCAGGCCATACGCTTCGACGAGAGCATCGAGCTGACCGGCATCGTGGTGGCCAAGCTGGACGGCACCGCCAAAGGAGGCGTCATCGTGGGCATGAGGGACCAGGTGGACATCCCGGTCAAGTTCATCGGCCTGGGCGAGGGGATGGACGACCTGGTGCCCTTCGAGCCGGACAAGTTCGTGGAGGCGCTGTTCGACTGAGATGAAACCGCAGATGAACGCAGATGAACGCAGATAGGCTCAACATCTTGTGCAGAAGGCGGGCAGATCGCGCCGTCCCAGCGGGGCAAGACCCGGCGAGATGGCACGCCTGCGGCCTCGCGCCTTGACCTGCGCCGAAATGGCGGCGGCGCGGCCGAGCCCAGTTTCCGGCCGGACCCCTGGTGGAGCTTCAATATCGCGTTTCGCAGCAATGTGTGCGGCAGCGAGAGACAGGCTTCTGGAGTGCGGTGGCTTGCCACCGCTTTGCCGTTGCGGGGCTTGCCCCGCCTTTCCGCGCCCTCCGGCGGCAAGCCGCCGGGTTCCAGAGCCTTTCGACAGGCTCAAGGCCCTGAGCAAAGTCGAAGGGCGGCGCCAAGGCGCCGCACTCCAGAGTCGTCTTCACCCATCGGAGCACCAACCGAACCCAGTGAATCAATGTTGAAGGCGCACTGGTGTATCTGCGTTTATCTGCGTTCATCTGCGGTTACCTTTAGGTTCCCTGGCAGAGGCCGACCATGCAGTTCGAACAGATACGACAGCTTTTCGACGATTACGTGACGCCCAACTACACGCGCAACCCCATCGCCTTCCTGCGCGGCGAGGGTTCGCAGATATGGGACACCGAGGGCAACCGCTACGTGGACCTGATGCCGGGCTGGGGCACCACGGTGCTGGGGCACTGCCATCCGCGCGTGGTGACGGCCGTGCAACGCCAGGCGGGCATGTTGCTGCACGTGGACAACACGTTCTATATCCCGCCCCAGGGCGAGCTGGCGCGCGAGATCAGCCGGCACAGCTTCGGCGGCAAGTGCTTCTTCTGCAACAGCGGCGCCGAGGCCATCGAGGCCGCCATTAAGCTGGCCAGGCTACACACGCAGAAGGGCCGCCACAAGATCGTCACCATGCTGGACTCGTTCCACGGCCGCACCATGGGCGCCATCACCGCCACGGGACAGGCCAAGTACCACAAGGGCTACCTGCCCCTCGTGCCCGGCTTCTCCCACGTGCCCATGAACGATCTGGCGGCACTTGAGGCGGCGGTGGACGATGAGACCTGCGCCGTCATCGTCGAGCCCGTGCAGGGCGAGGGCGGCGTGAACCCCGCCGATCCGGACTACATGGCCGGACTGCGCGCCCTGTGCGACGAGCGCGGCCTGCTGCTGATCCTGGACGAAGTGCAGACGGGCATGGGCCGCACGGGCGAGTGGTTCGCCTATCAGCACTACGGGATCGAGCCGGACATCATGACCCTGGCCAAGGCGCTGGGCAGCGGCGTGGCGATCGGGGCGATGGTCGCCCGGCCGGAGGTGGCCGAGAGCCTGGTCCCCGGCACACACGCCTCCACCTTCGGCGGCAATCCGCTGGCCTGCGCGGCAGGGCTGGCAACCTTCCGCACGATCGAGGAAGAGGACCTGCTTGCCGTCTGCCGGGAGAGTTCCGAGTACCTGTTCGGACGCCTGAACCAGATGGCCGACCGGTTCTCCATCGTGCGGGACGTCCGCGGACGCGGCATGATGTGCGGCATGGAGCTGGAGCGCGACGCGGAGGCAGTCTTCCGCCACTGCCTGCAGCGGCGCGTGCGCATCAACTACACCCATGAGACGGTGGTGCGGCTGCTGCCGGCCATCAACGTGCCGCGCGACCTGCTGGACGAGGGACTCAGCGTGCTTGAAGAGGCACTCGAGAAGGCCGAACGAGGCGACATATGACACCGGACGATCAACCAACTCACCTGATAACGCTGCTGGACTGGGATGCTGCGCAGATCCGCGAGACTCTCGAGCTGGCCCATCGGCTCAAGGCTGACGCCCGCCGGGGCGGCTTGGAACCCGTGCTGGAGCGCCGGACGCTGGCCCTGCTGTTCGAGAAGGCTTCGATGCGCACGCGCGTCTCGTTCGAGGTAGCCATGACCGAACTGGGCGGAGCGGTCGTCTACCTGTCGAAGTCGGACGTGAACCTGGGCAAGCGCGAGCCGATCAAGGACGGCGCCCGCGTGCTGTCGCGTTACGTGGACGGCATTGCGGCCCGCACCTACCGCCACAGTTCGGTGGAGGAGCTGGCGGCGTATTCGGACGTGCCGGTGATCAACGCCCTCAGCGACCGGGCGCATCCCTGCCAGGCGCTGGCGGACATCCTGACCATCCAGGAGAAGTTCGAGGCCCCGGAGAGCCGCAAGATAGCCTTCATCGGCGACGCCAACAACGTGTCGCGCTCGCTGGCGATCGCCTGCGCCAAGCTCGGCTACCGGTTCACCATCGCCTGCCCGGAGGGCTACCGGTTCGAGCTGGACTTCCTGTCCCGCCTGGAGCAGATGGCCCAGGCCGCCGGAGGCAGCATCGCCGTCACCGGCTCGATAGCCGACGCAGCCGAAGGGGCGGACGTGCTTTACACAGACGTCTGGACCAGCATGGGCCAGGAAGAGGAAGCGGAGCAGCGTCGGCGGGACTTCGCCGGTTTCTGCATAGACGCCGCTGTCCTGGGTCATGCTTCCGAATGCGCCGTGGTCATGCACTCCCTGCCGGCCCACCGTGGCGAGGAGATCACCGACGAGGTGCTGGAGGGGCCGCAGTCGGTGGTATTCGACCAGGCGGAGAACCGGCTCCATGCCGAGCGGGCGCTGCTGCATCTGCTTCTTGGCTGAGCGGCCGGCCGCGTCCCATTCCCACGCGTATCCTCTCACAATGAGACGCCGCCCCGCGTGCGCCTTGACCGGGCTGAGTCTCCCCGGGGCTTCTCTGAGAGCGCCTCGAAAGGCAGTCTCAGACCCTCGCACTGCTATGCATATTGTGGCGCGTGCTCGGCGGCAAAGGGGGCACACATTTTGCAGTTTAGATGCGCGGAGCGAGTTGCGACGCACACGGGAAGGAGAAACGTCATGCAGGCCAGGGATAGAGACAGAGGACGCAGGGGACAGATGGTGGTCCTGGCCGCAGTGATGCTGGCAGCGATAGCGGTTGCTCTGTCCTTCGGCATTGACGTGGGGCGCATAGCCCTGGAGAAGGC
>JAWOCH010000179.1:0-17487 GCA_046483865.1 Candidatus Brocadiia bacterium
GAGTCCCTCACGCTGAGCGACCTGCTGGTGGGCGAAGTCTGGCTCTGTTCGGGCCAGTCGAACATGCAGTGGCCGGTCTCCGGCGCCAGGGACGCGCACGAGGAAGCCGATGCCGCCGGCTACCCGCGTATCCGCCTCTGCACGATCCCGAACGTCGCCTCCGCCCTGCCCGAACAGACCGTCCCGTGTTCGTGGGCGCCCTGCCAGACGCGCACGGTCTGGAGCTTCTCAGCCGTGGGCTACTTCTTCGGGCGGGAGCTGCACCGCGAGTTGGACGTTCCCATCGGGCTGATCGACAGCTCCTGGGGCGGCACGCCGGCGGAGTCCTGGACCAGCATGGAGGCGTTGCGCGCCAACCCGCAGTTCTCCGACATAGTGTCGCGCTACGAGAGCGCCGTGGGCAACTACCCCGCCGCCAGGAAGGCTTACGAGCAGGACATGGATGCCTGGCGGGAGGCCGCCGAGAAGGCCCGTGAGCGCGGAGAGGAGCCGCCGCCGGAGCCGCCCGTGCCCATGGGACCCGACAACCCCTGGCTGCCCTCCGGCCTCTACAACGCCATGATCCACCCGCTCATGCCCTACGCCATCCGCGGAGTCATCTGGTATCAGGGCGAGAGCAACGCGGACCGTGCATACCAGTACCGCACGCTGTTCCCCGCCATGGTCCGCTGCTGGCGCGATGCCTGGGGACAGGGCGACTTCCCCTTCCTGTTCGTGCAACTGGCCGACTTCCTTAAAGAGCAGGAGGATCCCGTCGAGCACGACCCCTGGCCGGAGCTGCGCGAGGCGCAACTGATGGCGCTCTCTCTGCCCAACACGGCCATGGCCGTCGCCATTGACGTCGGCGAAGTGGACGACATCCACCCCGAGAACAAGCAGGACGTGGGCCGGCGGCTGGCGCTGGCCGCCCTGGGCACCGTCTACGAACGCGACGTCGTCTACTCCGGGCCGCTCTACGACGGGATGACGGTGGAGGGCTCGCGCGTCCGGCTCCGCTTCCGACACACCGGCGGCGGCCTGACGGCTCGCGGCGATGGGCTGCAGGGCTTCGCCATCGCGGGCGCCGACAAGCAGTGGCACTGGGCCGAGGCACGCATCGAAGGCGACACAATCGTGGTCAGCAGCCCGCAGGTCGAACAGCCCGCCGCGGTGCGCTACGGATGGGCCAACAACCCCGTCGGTAACCTGTACAACGAAGAGGGCCTACCCGCATCCCCGTTCCGAACCGACGACTGGCCGGGCGTCACCCAACCGCTCAAGCGCGAGCAACTCAACGACCTGTATCCCGAGCCGGAGCCGGTAGATGTGCCGCACGCGGGGCGGGCTATCGCCGTTGACGGCGACTTGTCCGACTGGGAGGGCATTCCGTTCCTGCCCATGCCGTTCATGGACGGCCTGTCGGAAGCCCTGCGCCTCTGTTGGCGGGAGGAGGGGCTCTACGGCTCCGCTGAGGTCCACGACATCCAGCTCAGCAGCAGCGCGCAAAACCCCTGGCAGGCCGACAGCGTGGAGGTCTTCCTGGACAAGGACTTCAGCCGCCGCGTGGACCGCGGGCCGACTTCGGCGCAGTATGTGTTCAGCCCCTACCCCGAGCGCGGCCCCGGCGACGGGCGGATACTGGTGGCCTACGGGCCGGGCGACCACGGACGGAAGGGGTTCGAGTGCGCCTGGCAGCCGACCGGGGACGGCTACGCGCTGGAGTTTCTCATCCCCGCCAGCGCCCTGGCGCCCGCCCGGATGGAGCCGGGGGAGAAGCTGGGAGCCAACCTGGCGCTGAACAACGACGGCACGGCCGTCGAGCAGTTCTTCAGCGACAAGGACAGGGGCAACGGCTGGGGCCGCCCGGTCACGTGGGGATGCATCCGCCTGGCCGAATGAACTCCTGTTAGGTCCGGCGTCCCGGGCAGATTGGGAACACATGGGGGACCGGCCGGCCGGCACGCAACGCGGGACTCAGCCCGCCAAGACCGGCTCGGGCAGGGGCCGGCCGTAGACCTGCTCGGAGACCCCGCTGAAGGCGCGATACATCTGGAGCTTCGCCTCCGGGCTGGCGCCGATGGCCGCATCGTCGCCGTAGTCGCTGAAGACGAACCCGCCCTCCGCCGTCATCCAGTGCTCGGCCAGCGCGCGGGCGTCCGCCTCGATGCGCTCCGGCTCGCCGGTGGGCAGCGTTGCCTGGATGTCCGCCAGGGACTCGAAGGTGACCTTGCCGCGGTAGCGCTCGCCCATCTCCGGAATGCCCAGCGCGCGGGGCTGCTGAAGGTTCACCGCGTCCACGCCGGCGTCAATGAACCCCTGCACTATCTCATTGATCCTGCCGCAGGAGTGGACCCACACGTCCTGTCCGCCCGCGTGCATGGCGTCGAACAGGCGGCGATAGCGCGGCAGGAAGAACTCGTACCACAGCTCGGCGGAGATGAAGGCGGCCTCCTGGGTGCCCCAGTCGTCGGTCATGCTGAAGGAGTGCAGCCTGCGGCCGAACCGCTCCTGGTAGTTGCGCACCAGGCAGAGCTGCGCCTCCAGTATCCGGTCGGCCAGCGCCGCCGTGTTCTGCGGGTCCGCCAGCAGGCCCATCAGCACGTTCTCGAACCCGGCCGCCGAGTGCATTCGCTCGAACAGGACCATGAAGATGCCGACCTGGGTGTAGCGCTGCTCCCGCTCGGCCTGCTCGAACGCCTCCTCCAGGCCCTCGTAGCGCCACGGCTCGCTGTAGTCCGGCACGGTCAGCCGCTCGTGCTCCGTGACGTCGGCCAGCGGATGGCCCTTCGGCTGACCCATGTTATGCATCTCGGTCTGCTCCCACGCGCAGCCCCACTCGTCCACTCCGGGCTGGTCGGTCTCGGCGCTGCGGCGGGGGATCCAGAACGTATCGTCCCGGCCCAGGCAGGCCATGCGCACCGGCAGCCGCTCCGGCCCCTCGAACCGAAGCGCCGCCCTGACGATCTCGAACGAACTCTGAGCCATCTCCACGCCTCCGGGTTGCTCTGCCTACGAGGCTACGCCGCCGGCCCGGCGCCGTCAACCGCCGGACGTCCCGCTCCCGCCGCAGCCGGGCAGGCGTTTCGCCGTCGCGGTCATCCCAATCGTGGTCGTTCTCCGTGTCCTCCGTGCCTCCGTAGTTCATCGTTGGTTCCACGCGCACAGGCCCGCAGCCCACTCGGCTGACGTAGGTCCGGTCGCAGCATGGGTCTGCTCCCTGCGTTTGGGAAGGCTTCGGGGTGATGGGTTTAGCGCAATCGGCCGCCGCGGTCAAGGCGCCGGTCGCTGAGGCGGCTCGTGCGGCCGCGGGCGCTCCTCCGGACCCTTGCGCCAGGCTTCGCCGCGGCGGAACTCGGCCCACGCGGTCTCGAACCAGGATTCCTCCTGCGGGATGGGCCGGACCTCTCCGACCTGCGTGCCGAACGCGTCGGCCCCGGGGTCGTAGGTGATTCCCAGGATTTCGTTCCGCAGGGCCTGGTTCTCCGGCAGGTAGCGCCACTCGGGGCCCAGGTCGGGGTGCGGCAGTTGGCCGTCAGTGTCAGCCACCAGGTGGGAGCCGCGCGAGCCGCTGCCACGCTCCAGAAGGGCGCGCATGGATTCGAGGAAGGCAAGCTGAGTCAGCGCCAGCTCGCGTGTCTCCAGGGCCTGGAGATAGCCGGCCGCGTCCTGGCGCAGGCCGCCCTGGCGCAACGCCTCCCACTCCGTCTGTGCTTCGCTCAGCGCCTGCTCGAGCCCGTCCCGCGAGCGGACCATCCCGCCGTGCTCGGTCATGCGGCGCTGTATGCGGCGGGCGAGTTCGGCGCTGTCCAGAGTTGCTTCGCCGGGTTCCACTGTCCCCGCCGTCCGTCGGAGCAATCGCTCCACCAGCGGCTCGGCGTCGCGAAGGAACTCCCCGTCTCCCGGAGCGTCGTCGTAGTAGACGTGCGCGATGCGCTGCGCGGCTCGGAGTGCGCCGACCTGGCCGGCGTTCAGGGCGCTGCCGCCGGGGCGCTTCACCCCGTGCGTGCCCGCCAGCTCGCCCACTACGAACAGGTGCGGCACGCTGGACTCCCACCAGCAGTCCACGGCGAACCCGCCGTTGCAGTGCTGCGCGCAGACGCCGATCTCCAGCGGCTCCGCGGCGAGGTCAACGCCCATTTCGCGGAACAACTCCACGCCCGGCTCGTTCATGTGCGCCAGCCGCTCGATGGGGGTCGCCTGCCGGGCGCCGGACCTGCGCAGGTACTCCCGCGCCTCACCGCCAAGGGCGTCGAGGCTGAACTCCTCCAGCCCGTCGCCGGCGACCGGGTTGCGGCGGAAGTCCATGAACACGCGCCGGCCGCGCTCGACCGTCTCGCGCTGGACCAGCACGTCAATCAGCGACGAGCCGGGCAGCTTCTCCGGGTCGAACGGCCACTGGTAGCCCTTCAGGAAGATGCGGGTGGCCAGCTCGGACATGGAACTGAAGTAAGGGTTCAGGAACTCCCGCTCGTCGCCGCCGGAGGCGTCGGTGCTGAAGTAGCGCGGGATGACCTGCTGGTAGGTGCCGGACAGGTTCCAGCGCGGCGCCAGGGAGGCGAGCCCGAACTGCAGCTCGCCCAGGTTGTGTGCCCGCGCGCCGGACTCCAGCAGCGCCGCGTAGGGGCCCATCTGCCCCTCGGGATAGACGGACAGCTCGTAGAGCCGCCCCGGCCCGCCGCCGGCCACCACCACGTTGCGACACCGGAACAGCGCCAGCCCGCAGCTCTCGTCCGACTGTCGCCCCATGTCCACGCACACCAGCCCGCACGCCGCCCCGTCGCCGCCGGTGACCACGGCCGCCAGATGGTGCTGGCTGAAGATGGGCACGCCGCGGCGCCGGCACTCGGCCAGCAGCACCTGCACCATGTAGCGGGACGTCCACGGCCCGGCGGAGGTCGCGCGGCGGCGGGGGTCGAAGTCGGTTTTGTAGCCGATGAAGCCGCCCCGCCGGTTCTGCGGGAACGGCACGCCCAGCTCCACCAGGTGATGGAAGCAGCGCAGGGAGTTCGCCGCCTCCACCAGGGCCACGTCTCCGTGTGCGCAGCCGCCGCCGGTCAGCGTGCGGGCGAAATCCGCCGCGCAGTCGCCCGCGAACTCGTCCGTGCCGAGCTTATAGTAGGTCTGCTTGTCCGAACCGGCGTTGTGGGAGGTGCCCGCCCCTATGCCGCGCGTGACAATGACGACTTCCTCGGCCGGTTCCGCCACGCCGCACGCTTTGAGTTCGGCGCAGAGCCGCTCGGCGGCGGCCAGGCCGGCGGCGCCGGTGCCCACGATGACCGTGTTCGCCTCGTAGACGGGCAGCTTCATCCCGGCCAGCGCTGCCTCGGTTCTGTGCATGGCACGGCTCCGCGCTACAGCCTGCGTATCTTGAAGCCGCCGCCGGCTTCGATGGACTCGCCGGTGCAGTAGTCCAGGTCGCCCCGCGCGATGGCGCAGACCACGCGGGCGACGTCCTCCGGCCGGCCCCAGCGGCGCATGGGCAGGAGGCCGTCGGCGATCAGCCGGTCGTACTTCCCCTTCACGCCGGCCGTCATGGGTGTCTCGATGATGCCCGGGCGGACCTCCAGCACCGGGATGCTGTGCTCGGCCAGCCGGTCGGCGAACAGGCGCGCCGCCATGCTCAGGCCGGCCTTCGAGATGCAGTACTCGGCCCGGCTCGGCGAGGAGGTGTAGGCGGAAATGGAGGAAATGAACACCAGCCGCGCCGCGTCCATGGCGCCGGCGGCTTTCCACTCGATCATGCGCCGGGCGGCGAGCTGGGCCAGGAAAAACGCCCCCTTCAGGTTGACCGACATGACACGGTCGTAGCTCTCTTCGGTGGTCTTCAGGATGTCCGTCCGCTCCGCGGGAGCGACCCCCGCGTTGCTGACCAGCAGGTCGAGCCGCCCGAAGCGCTCCGCGACGAACGCCATCATGGCCTCGCGCTCGTCCGCATCGGCGACATCGGCCAGGAACGCTTCCGCCCTCCCGCCGTCGGCCTCAATCCGCCGCGCGACCACGTGCGCCCCGCGCTCCCCGTCCTCGGACTCGCCCACCACGTCGTTGACCACCACGGCGTGCCCCAGCGCAGCCAGACGGAGGGCGATTGCCCGCCCAATGCCACTGCCCGCGCCGGTGACCAGTGCAATCGGCTGTCCAGCGTTGTCCATCACAGCGCCTCCTGGACTCCGCATGGGGACTTACTCTATGGCAGGCATAGCAGAGGGTCAAGGGGAGCCTGGCCCCTGAGTGAAGCGCCATGGCCAGCGGAGGGAGCGACCAGATCTGAAGGACTGCCCTGCGGCTGCGAACCGGCGATCTTGCTTGCGTCCGGAATGCATCTGCGACACGCGCGCTTCGGCCCTGCGGGATTCCCCGGCGGAGAGGGAGAATCAGGCCAACTGCGGGGCGCAGAGATATGCCTACGGTGTCCACGGGTTCTTCTCCTGCTTCCGGCACTCCGAACACGGCATCATACCGCTGAACCAGGGCCAATGCTCGACGGTGTTGGACTTGACTGCGTAGGAGTTGCTTATCGGCCGGTGGATCTTCCGTTCCCCGCAACGCGGACACGGGATACCGTGGCAAAGGCACGTTACGCCTATGAGTCGGTCCGGGGAATGGGGGAATGAATGTGGACCCCAATTGAGGTTCTTCGCTGGGGTCTTGCCGTTGAACTCGCCGCATTTCTCGCACCGGACGTAGCCCTCGGGGGCGACATGGTTCAGGTCGCGACTGGCCAGGGCCTCCTTGCCCGCATGACGGTAGGCTTCGGTTCGGTAGTAACAGGCTTCCCGGAGGCCGGGGGCCATCCGGATCGCCACAGTCAGCACTCGAATGGCGCGTTCGTGCTCGCCCGTCTGGTCCAGTGCCCGCCCCAGCAGTGTGCGAGCCCTGGCATGGTCGGGGTCAATCTTGATGGATTCGCCCAGGAAGACAACCGCGTCCTCCGGACAGCCACACTCCACGCTGAGCTGTCCGAGGCATCTCCACGCCTCCGCGCAGCCGGGTCGCTTCTCGGTGACCGGCTTAAGCTGGTGCAACGCGCGGGCGTAAGCACCGCCGGCCGCCAGCGCCAGGCCCCGATACAGGAGAGCGTCGCTATTGCCCGGATCCATCTGGAGTACCTTACGGAAGTGCTCGAGCGCGGGGCGGAGCGCACGTCTTGCGACGCCGTGCCTCAGTCCTGCCTGGCTCCAGCCGATGGAGACCGATCTCCAGATATCCTCGACGCCGAGTCTGAACTCGCCCTGGCCGATGTACTCCCTGCCGCGTTCGAAGTAAGCCTGTGGCTCACGGGGATCAAGCTCGATCGCCTTCGTGAGATCGCGGATCGCCCCTTCGGTCTGCCCTGCCCGGCTGTAGGCGCCCGCCCGCAGACAGTAGGCGCGAGCGTAGCCCGGGTCGAACTCGATAGCCCTGTCGTAGCAGGCTATCTGCTCGCCCCGTCCGGCCGCCTTTGATGCGGCGATCACCGCTTCTCGGGCTCTGTCGGGTGATGGGACTGCGTTACGTGTCCTGCCGCCGTTGTGTGCATTCATCGTGTCGCTCCAACCGCTTGAGTCTTCGGCATTGTGGGAAAGAACCGAGCCCTTCGCGTCGTGTACGGCCCCGGGAATCAGCGGCGGCCCTCTCGCCGAAGCCGAAACACTGGCGTCGCAGCAGATGGGAGGGGAAGTACGGCACGGATGTGGGATGGCGCCGCCGTGTGGCCGCGGGCCCTTGGCCCACCACACGCGGGCTGGATGGCAACTCAGTCTGCTTGGAAAGGCTTCCATGATGCGTAACCTGTCAAGGTTGCGCATCAGGAATCAGGCAATGAAAAAAGCCATCCTGCACCAGGATGGCTTCATCACCCGGGAGCTTCGTTCCAGACGCATGGAGTCCGGCACATCGGCGGCAGATGCCGCCTGGCCACCGTGGGTCTCCCATCCCCGGTTGGCATCCGGATCAACCGACCCGGCATTCCTGATGCAAGGCGCACTATATCGCATCGGAGAGGCCAGCGCAAGCGCATGTCGTTCCTCGCGTCCGGGGGTGGTCAAGAGGCCCACAGGGCCGACTCAACCCCCGACCATCGGCCCGGAAGGGCCGAGAGGAAGCGCGTGAACAGGTGAGCAGTTGAGCAGCAGACCGCAGGCAAGCGAACCACCCCAAGCTCCGGCGCTCTGGCGTGGCAAAGCAGCCGCTGCCGTTCTCACCTGCTCTACTGCTCCGCTGCTCGCCTGCCCTTCGACATGCTCAGGGCTTTGAGCGGAGTCGAAACGGCTCTGTCCCGCCGGAGGCGGAACTGGCGCGCCCGGGAGGATTCGAACCCCCGACCGTCGGATTAGAAGTCCGACGTATGCTTTCTGTATCCTTATGTCTGCCAAGGGGATAGCGGCCTCGTCGATTAGTACGTATGTACACGCGTCAGTACATACGCGGGCCGCGAGGAACTGGCTCCGCCTTCAAGACCGATCGCCCCGCAGCGCAAGCGGCGGCCAGAGATCGACCTGCTACAAAGACCCCTTCTGCCCGCCGCCTGCTCCACCGATTGCTTCGAAGATCGCCCTGACCTGGCCGAACTGGTGGAAGCCTGGGACCAACTCCCCGAAGCCCTGAAGGCCGGCATCCTGGCCATGGTCCGTTCGGCCGAGTGACCTGTGCCATGAACGGCCATTCGACCACCCGCCCGCGAGCCCGCCAGGAGCACGCAGCCGGCAACCGTCACAACCGTCACCACCGTCATCGGACAGAATCTCCGGGACCGTCTTCCCCGGAACAAGCAGGTGTTGACAGTGAAACGGCGCACAGCTTCCCACCTGTCGCCGCGAACTGCGCCCGCAGCACGGAGGCCCCCCGCGGCGGCCTCCCCCTTGTGGCGCCTCCCGCTGCCGCCGGCCGCTCCCAGTTGATGCCTTGCCGGGCGGCACATCACCGCCACAGAGCTTGACAAAGCGCAGCACGGGCCGTCCACCTACCACGGATGGAGCGGGCGTAATCCAGTGGTAGAATGCCCGCTTCCCAAGCTGGACGTCGCGGGTTCGAATCCCGTCGCCCGCTCCACCGTCATGTACGGACAGGAGCCGCCAGGACTGCCCTATAGCGGCCACGGGCGCGGACTTCTGACCCTTGCCGCAAGCCCCGTTTCCCGCCCTCTGTGCCATGGTGTGTCAGGACGTGTCAGCAGTGGACAGCATTTGGGGAAGATCTGGGTGAAACAGCGGATGAGGACCTGGATGAAGTGGGCGACGGCGTTGCCGGCTCCGAACAGATGCGGAAGCATATCCCTCGTGCCTAATCTGGCCGGAAAGTGGATGGGTTCTCCTGCACGAATCGTGCAATCCACCGCTCCACGAAATGCTCCTTGCCGGTTCTCATATAGACATAGCCGCTCGCTGCCATGACCAGTGCGCCTGCTGCATCCACGATAAGATCCCACATCGTGTCGGTAAGTCCCTTCTGCATGTAGTAGCCCAGCAACTCGTCCATGCCGAACTCGAACACTTCCCACAGCGCGCCGACGGCCATGGCAAACGCGAAGGCGAAGAGGGCCACGAAGACGGGGGTCATGTGCAGCTCGATAGACTCGTGCCGGTTGAGCGCATAGACCAGAAGGAACCCCAAAATGCCGAGGAGGAAGCCGGAACTGGTGTGCAGCACGACGTCCCACCACCAGAACCTCTCGTAGTAGCCGTGTATGCTGCCCAGGAAAAGCGCCGCAAAGATGAACAGCACCGCCAGCAGTTCAAATTCGATCGGAATGCGGACGCCCATTCTCTTGCCGATTCGCCAGGGGAGTAAGCTGAAAGCGGCAATGCAAAGCACCAGGAACGCCGACATCCACTGGCGCTCGTAGACGGCGATGGGCACGCTGAACAGCATGATCAGAAGAAGCGCTCTGATCAGTCTTCGGCGGACCTTGCCTTCTTCCGGTGGCTCCTCGCTCTCCGCAGTCGGGACCTGTTTGTCCTCACAGTTCGCCATCTGACCGGCCTCCTGTCGGTTGCTTCCCAACAAGTCTATGTGGGGCTCGCTGTCCGCCGCTGCGTGGGCGCCTCATCGCTGCTGCCCGCCGTCCAGATATGGCGGCGGAGCGTCATCCCCTCCAGGTCCGCCCGCCTTGGGGCGGTGAAGCACCTCGGAGTGGGGATAGCAGAACTCGACCTGCTCGTTGCGGGCGAACTCGCGGAAGATGATCTGGACTATCTCGCTCGACACGCGCTGGCGTTCGGTGGCGAGGGTCTGGTAACGGAGCCTGATGCGGAGCCCCCAGTCCATCAGCTCGGCCCTGATAAAGGGCTCCTGGCCGGTCTCCCCTATGATCTCCCGAGTCACGCTGCGAGCCGCCTCCAGGCAGATCCTCTCCGCCTCGTCCAGGTCAGATTCGAAGGTGATGTTGATCACCACCTCGTCCAGGATGTTGTTGGTCTCGAAGGCGTAATTGTAGATGACCTGCTGAAACAGCGTGGCGTTGGGGATCAGGACTCCCCGGCCGGACTTCTCCTCGCCGCTGATGGTGCCGCCCACCTGGTTGAGGACGACGTGGGTCAGGTTGATGTCCGTTACGTCACCGACAATGCCGGAGATGATGATCCTGTCGCCGATCTTGAAGGGGCGCTTGAGGATGATCATGAGCCACGCCGCGATCCCGGTGACCGGCGCCTGCAGCGACCAGCCGATGACCATACCCAGGAATGCCGCCGAAAGCCCAAGGGCCGCAATGGAGCCGGAGAAGCTGACGACGACAAGAATGAAAGCGACGCCGAGCCAGGAGTAGCGCCACAGGAGCAGGAAGTTCTGGATGTTCTCCGGCTTCTGGGCCCTTGCTTTCATGTACTTCCGCAGCGCCCGCGTGGCGAGCTTGTAGGTCGCGAGCAGGAGAAAAAGCACCAGCAGGATTATCAGAGGCCGCTCGTAAGCGGCCAGGAAGTTTGCGATCTGGGTGGTTACTGCGCCGAGCATGTAGCACCTCGTCTCATGTTCCAGGAACTGTCACAGGATGAAATCCGTCGACAGGGAGCGCGACGCGCACTTGCGGCGCGCCCCTCGGCCATTGCCCCGCCACTGCCGGTCAAGGCAGAGCGGCTTCTTCAGCGGCGCCTGCGGAGTGTTCCCGCCAGAAAGCCGGCGAGGAAACCGCAGCCGGCTGTCAGGAGGAGCAGCGCGAACCGCGGCATGGTGGCTTCGAAGATAAGAAATCGTGTCTCCACCATCTCACGGTTCTGGATCGCCAGCAGGATCGCCGCCAGGCCGATCACAATGATCACTACCAGGCGGAGTTGGCCCTTTGATGTCGTCTTCTGCTCTGCCACGGGTCCGTCCTCCTCTCACGAAGGAACTCATGGATATCAGCTCGGTCCGGCTTCCCGCCGGCGACCGGCTTCCTCACTGCGCCCTGTCACTTTCGCCTTCCACTGCGTGGGCTGCCAGCGTACGGCCGGCGGCTGTTGAGGGTGAGATCGCCTCGTCGGCGCCGGCACGTCGGGCCTTCTCGATGTTCTCCTCGTCCTCGACGCGCACCAGTATGCGGAAGCAGGCGTCCTCATCTTGGTCGCGGACCTCTCGCGCGGTCAGGGCCACCAGCACGTTGGTGGCGTCCGAGTCGAAGCCGCTGATGACCGCCGAGGCCCGGCGCAGGTTCGCCTGCCTGAGGAGCTCCGCGCGGGTCGGGTCGCCCGCCAGCACGTCGTGGCCCTTGTTGCGCAGGTGGAGCACCAGGTCCTCCCGGGGATCAACGACCACGTAGGGAACGTTGCGCCCCTGGAGGTCGTCGATGACGCTCTCAGTAACACTGCTACAGCCGCACACGACGACGTGGTTTCCCGGACTGTGAAAACGCTCCATTATGCTGAACACTCCTTTCAAGCGCTTCTCTATGGCCGGGCCGACAAGCACCGTCAGCGCCGTGATGAAGGAGGCGAGGCCGATAGGTACCATCGTGGTGGCGAACAGCCTCGCGTTCTGCGTGACGGGCAGTATGTCGCCGTAGCCCAGCGTACTGTAAGTGACGAAGGTGAAGTAAACGGCGTCCGTCCACGTTCCTATTCCGTCGAACTCCGCACGGAGCGCATAGCTGCCCACTATTCCGTAGGTCAGCGCGAAGACCACCGACCCGAGTGCGAGGAACTGAGCGTAGCCCAGGCGCCCGGCTGAGGGAACGTCGAACCGGCTTCGGAAGGCCAGGAGGCCAACCAGCAGGGCACCCGAAAGAAAGGCGGTCTGCGGCGTGGTGCCACGGTAGAGGTTGTTGGCCATCAGGAGCACCAGCACCAGCAGCGCCAACATCCAGGCGCGACGGCGCCGCTCGCACAACCCCTTGCCAATGGCGACGAGAAGGACGCCGAGTAGAACGGACAACACGCCGCTGGTGCGCAAGGCCGGCGCGAGGCGCAGGACCTCGGGCACCTCCTCCACATAGCGCCCGAAGGCGAAGATGGGAAGGGCGCCGGTCGCGACGTTGAGGAATCCGTTGAGCACGAGCACCATGCCCAGAAGGAGCGACACGTCGAACCTTCGGATGGCCTTGCTCATAGCCCCTTCTCTCTGACGAGCCCCCGGGCCCCGGCTGCTGATCGGCGGTTCCGCCAACACTGAGGATAGCGCGACACGCAACTAAGTCAAGTTCGCCTTCGTTGCGTACCTGCTGCGACGCCTCTATGATGTGGGCCGTTCCGGAATCTGCATGGGGGGGCGATGAGGAGACTCAAACAAATCGCATCCTTCCTGCGGCCGTTCGCCGGCTTACTGATTGTGGCCGTGGTCCTGACCGGCGTGCTGACCGCTATAGGCATGGTGGCGCCGTTGCTGATGCGCCGGCTGATCAACGACGTGGCCAGGGAAGGCCGCTGGGACATCTTTCCGCTGGTGATTGGCCTGATGCTCGTCGTGCCCGTGCTGAGGGCGGTGGTCAACATCGCCAACAGCATCTCCCTGAATACCGTCGGCCTTGGCATCGTTCGCAAGACGCGGAGGCGTCTGTTCCGCCACCTGATGGCCCTCTCGGTGCGCTTCTACAACGAGACCCCGGTGGGAAGCATCAACCAGCGCCTGATGGGCGATGTCAACACCGTCTCCACGGTCGTCACGGGCGGGCTGATCGCCCTGGCCGGGGACATGGTGGCCGTTGCGTTCGCCATCGTCGTGATGTTGCGCATAAGCCCCCAGCTCTCCCTGCTTACGTTTGCGCTGCTCCCAGCCTACCTGCTCAACTACCGGTTCTTCTCCAAGCGCATTCGCGCGAACACGGCGGTTCTGCGTTCCCACATGGATCACATCTCCTCCACGCTGCAGGAACGGCTGAGCGCCCATGAGCTGATCCAGTCGTACGGACAGGACCGCGCCGAAGGCACCTTCTTCTCCTCCCAGGCGAAGCAGGTCATGAACGCCGCGGTGCGCGGCGCCGCCTACAGCACCTCTTTCAACCACCTGTCTGCCTTCGTCACGAAGGTCGGCAACACACTCATATACTGTGCCGGGGCTTACTTCGTGATCAAGGAGACGATGGGCTACGGTGACGTGGTGGCCTTCTGCGCCTACGCCACGAACATCCTCGGGCCCGTGACGCGTTTCGCCGGCGTGGCCAACCAGGTCGTCCAGGTCGGGGTGTCCATTGACCGGATCAACGAGGTGCTTGACCGCGAGCCGGCCATTCGGGAGAGCCCCGAGCCGGAGCCCGTGGAGACGCTGAAAGGCGATATCAAGGTGGAGGGAGTCGCCTTCAGCTACGGTGGGGAGGAGCCGGCCCTGACGGGTTGCAGCCTCGACATTCCCGCTGGGACGCACGTGGCGGTAGTCGGCCCGGCCGGGTCGGGACGCACGACCCTGGCGATGCTCCTGCGGCGTTTCTACGACCCGGCCGAAGGCAGGATCATTGTGGACGGCACGGACGTGCGTGATTACCGGCTGAGCGACTTCCGGGCGGCCCTCGCCATGGTGCTGCCCGAATCGTCCATCTTCGCCGGCACGATCGCCGAGAACCTCCGCTACGGGAATCCGGAGGCCCCCGAAGACAGGATGGTCGAGGTGTCCACTGCGCTGGGGCTGCATGAGTTCGTCGATGAGTTGGCGGAGGGCTACGACACGAAGATCGGCCCCGGAGGACTGATGCTGTCGACGGGCATCCGCCAGAAGGTCGGCCTGGCAAGGGCGTTGTTGTCCGACCCGCTGGTGCTGATCCTGGACGAAGCCACCGCCTCGCTCGACCCCGAGTCGGCACATGCCGTCAACGAGGCCGTGCGCAGAGCGATGGAGGGGCGCACCTGCGTGATTGTGGTCAACCGGGTGCTGATGGCCGAAGACGCCGATGAGGTCCTTGTGATGCAGGGCGGGCGGGTGGTCGAAGCCGGGGAACATGAGGGTTTGCTGCGCACCGAGGGCAGCCTCTACCGCGACCTTTTCGCCCGGCAGTACGGCGAGGACCGCTTGCCCCCGGCGGAGGAGTGACAGCATGGCGCTGATCTGGCGGCTGATACGCACGGAGCTGGGCAAACGCTGGAAAGCGCTGCTGTTCGTGGTGCTGGCGGCCGCGTTTGCCTCGGCCACCCCTTACGGGTTCGCCATGCTTGGGCGCTGGCTGGTGGACGACGTGCTGATGGTCGCCCGCAAAGCGCCGGCCCCGGCCCAGCCGCTGCCGCAGGACGAACCGGCAGAGCCCCGTGAGCCTGCCGTGGCGGGCGCGGAACCAGCCGAACTGGAGGGCATTGAGGAGGCCGCCCTACCCCAACAGCAGCCCCCCGAGCCTGTGCCCACTCGTTCAGCAGAGGAGAAGCTGCGGCTGCTGGCGATCTTCTTCCTCGTGAGCATCGGCGTCCACGTGGCAGTAACGGGGCTGAGTGGACTCTCGGAATTTGTGAAGGCACGAATCAACAACGCTGTCATCCTTGACCTGCGCACCGCGGTGCAGCAGAAGCTGGCCTCGATGGACCTGGCGACGTTCTCGCGCGAACAAGTGGGCCAGCTCATGACCCGGGTTCTGGACGACGTGAGCGCGATCCCCGGCAATCTGACGCAACTGGTGGTGAATGCTATAACCCAGGTGGGCATGCTTGTCCTGGGGCTGGTGCTGCTGCTGCGACTCAACCCCACCATGGCCCTCGTTGTGCTCTGTGTCCTGCCTTTCTACGGCGCCGCATGCTGGGTCTTCCTGCCGCGCATCAAGCGGAACACCGAGGAGTTGAGGGACCGCGTTGCCGGGCTGAACGGCCATGTCGTGGAGCGCCTCTCCAACGTGACGACGATCAAGAACTACGCCCAGGAGGGGCGGGAGGTCAGGGACTTCGGCAAACGACTCGAGCATAATCTGGGGCTTTCCCGCAGGCAACAACGCCTCAGCCTGTTCTTCAATAGCATCACCACCGTCGTCACCGGCCTTGGAACGCTCTGCGTGCTCGCCCTCGGCTTCCTCAACCTCAAGGCCGGCAGGATGCAGCTCGGCGAGGTGCTGGCCTTCCACGGTGTAACCGCCCAGCTCTTTGTGCCCATCAGCGCGCTGGTGGGCCTGGCACCGGCGGCCCAGACTGTCCAGGTACTGGCGGGCCGCGTGTTTGGCATCCTCGACACTTCCCGCACCATCCGTACGCCGGATGAGCCCGTGGAGATGGACGAGATGCGAGGGGAGGTAACGTTCGAAGAGGTCTCCCTTCGCTACCAGGAAGGCGGCCCGTTCGCCGTGCGCAACATCAACCTCCACATACCGGCCGGCGCAACGGCCGCCCTGGTCGGGCCCGTCGGCTGTGGCAAGAGCACCCTTCTGCTTCTGTTGACCCGGCTCTACGATCCAACCGACGGAATCGTCCGGATCGACGGGGTCGACATCCGCCGCTTCCGGGTGCGCCGGTTGCGTCGGGCCGTTGGCAACGTGCTGCACGATTGCCCGGTGTTCAGCGGCACCATTGCTGAGAACATCGCTTACGGTCGCCCCGACGCTTCGGAGGACGAGATTGAGGAGGCGGCCAGGGCCGTCGGTCTCCACGACTTCGTGGCCGAACAGTCCCAGGGTTACCAGACGCCCCTCGGCCGCGGCGGCATAACACTGGAGGCCGAGGAGTTGGCCAGGCTCGGGTTCGCCCGTGCGCTGTTCACCCGGCCCGCAATACTCACCATAGACGACACCTTTGCTTCCATCGAAGAGTCCGCTGAGCAGCCGTTGCGCGCGGCGGTGCGCCAGGTGCACGGAAACCGCACGATTGTGATGGCCACCTCCCGGCTGTCGCTCTGCGAGGACGCGGATATGGTCGTGGTCATGCGCCAGGGCAGAATCGAAGAGCAGGGCACGTTCGAGGAGCTGATGGGCCGGCCCGGGCTGTTCCGCCGGATGTACTCGCGGCAGATGGGAATCGACCCGCGCCAGTGGACCGCAGGCGGGTCACAAAACGGCGCTTCCACCTGAACGCCTTTGCCCGCAGTCCGGCATCTCTGATGCCAGACCGGGCAGCGCCTCCAGCGCCCCGGCCACGTCGAGGAGCGTCGGATCGGTGTAGACGTTCATGGTGAGGTCCAGCGATGAGTGGCGCAGTGCAGCCTGAGCGGTGCGCGGCGCCACGCCGTTCTTGCTCAGGTGCGTCCCGAAGGTGTGGCGGAGCGCGTGGAGGTCGACCGTCCGGCCGCGCTCGTCCTCCTTCGGGATGTCGGCCGTTCGCCGTACGGCGAATCCAGGTTGAAGCTCTTGATCAGGTTGCGCGGCGCCGCGAACAGCGGCTCGTGGACCGGCAAGTTCAGCGGCAGCGGCACCCCATCCTCCTCTACCTGTTCCCGCAGGGCCTCGAGCTTACCGTCCAGCCAGTCGCGCAGGTCGTCGACCAAGTGCTCGCGGAGCGGAATCAGCGCGCGTTGCCCGGTCTTGGCGTCCTTCGCCAGCAGTTCGGCGTGCGGCTGCCGGCTGTCCAGGTGGAGCCGCCCCACGGTGATGCTGGCCAGCTCGCCCAGCCGCAGGCCGGTGAGCACCATCGTCCTATAGATCAGCATCCGTTCCAGGCCGAGGCGCTCTCGCTTCGCCAGGTAATCCGGGCTGCCTTCCAGAGCCTTCTGGCCTCGTTCGTAGGCGGCCTCAAGCGTATCATACGTCAGCTCCTTGTAGCGCCAGGTGCTGCGTCCCTCTTTCTCCTCCGGCGGCAGGCTCACCGTCTCGCGCCCGTACTCGGCGACCGGACGGAGCCTTGCCGCCTTGAGCAGCCTGCCGAGCTCATCCTCGGTGAACGCGCGGCGCACGCGCCTGCGGTCGCTCCGCACGTCCGCCTTGCAGAGGCCGTAGAGCAGTACGAAGGCAGAATTGACAACAGCGTTGCGACTACGCTATATCTGAGGTCAACTGCGGCAACTTTACGGCAACCTCAGAAAACCGTGAGTCTGAGAGGGGCGAGACGTGGCCAAGCCAGCGCGCAACGGCAGGGGCCTGACGGCAAAGCAGGAGAAGGCGGTGCAGCACTACATCCTGCACGGGAACATGACGGCCGCGTACCGACACGCCTACGACTGCGGGCGGATGAAGGCCGCGACGATCAAGCGCAGGGCGTTCGAGCTGTTCAACACCCCGCACATCGCTGCCCG
>JAWOCH010000254.1:0-14768 GCA_046483865.1 Candidatus Brocadiia bacterium
GCCACCACGAACCGGAACTTCCGAACGCGCATGGGACATGCAGACAGCGAGGTGTATCTGTGCGGCCCGGCCGTGGCCGCGGCCAGCGCCGTGACAGGGCGGATCACCCACCCGGCTGAGGTGGCCAGCCAGGCGCCGGCCGGAACCGCTTTCTCCGAAGCCTGAGCCGGGAGCGCACAGAGCAGACAGCAACGGGGGAATGACACCGATGCCGCTCTACTGCGGACTCGATGTAGGCTCCATCAGCGCCGACCTGGTCGTTATGGACCAGGACGGCCGCGTGCTGGACTCCCGCTACGTGCGCATATTCGGGCGCCCGCACGCGGTGGCGCTCGAACAGCTCCAGGAGCTCCTGGATGAATGGCCCGACGCCGACCGCCTTTGCGTGACCGGCAGCGGGGCGAAGGTCGTCTCCGAGCTTCTCGACGTGCCGTTCGTCAACGAGATCGTCGCCCACAGCCGCGCCACGGCCCACTTCCATCCCGAGGCGCGGACCATCATCGAGGTGGGCGGCACCGAGTCGAAGCTCATCCAGCTCGGACGCGATGAGCACGGCCGGACCCGCGTGCGCGACTTCAGCATGAACGCCCTCTGCGCGGCCGGCACGGGCTCGTTCCTGGACCAGCAGGCCAGCCGGCTGAAGGTCAGCATCGAGGAGTTCAGCCGCATGGCGCTCAAGAGCGAGAACCCGCCCCGCGTGGCCGGCCGATGCTCGGTATTCGCCAAGAGCGACATGATACACCTCCAGCAGCAGGGCACCCCGGACTACGACATAGTGGCCGGGCTCTGCTATGCGATGGCGCGCAACTTCCGAAGCAGCGTCGGCATGGGCAAGGAGTTCACGCCGCCCATCGCCCTCCAGGGCGGCGTGGCGGCGAACGTGGGCATGGTCCGCGCCTTCCGCGACGTGCTGGGGCTGGAGGAGGATGAGCTGATCATCCCCGAGCTGTTCGGCTGCATGGGCGCCGTCGGGGCCGTCCTACACACGATGGAGAAGGGCGCCGACTGCAGCTTCGGCAGCCTGGATCCACTGCGCGAATACGTGAGCCAGCCCCACGCCGACGCCGACCGGCTGCCGGCGCTGGAGGGGGACGACTATCCCATTGACGTCTCCGTCCACCCGCTGCCGGAGGGTGCCGGGCGGGTGGACGCCTACGTCGGCGTTGACGTGGGCTCGATCAGCACCAACGTTGTCGTGCTGGACGGGGATCACAACGTGCTGGGTCGCTGCTACCTGATGACCGAGGGCCGGCCGCTGGAGGCGGTCAAGAGGGCCCTGTACGAGGTGGGCTCGAAGATCGGCGACCGGGTGCGCGTGCGCGGCTGCGCCACCACCGGCAGCGGCCGCTACCTGACCGGCACGTTCGTGGGCGCCGACGTCATCAAGAACGAGATCACCACGCATGCCCGCGGCGCCATCGAGGCCGATCCCCGGGTGGACACGATCTTCGAGATCGGCGGTCAGGACGCCAAGTACATGTCACTGCGGGGCGGGGCGGTGGTGGACTTCGCCATGAACAAGGTCTGCGCGGCGGGCACGGGTTCGTTCCTGGAGGAGCAGGCCGAGCGGCTGGGACTGCGCATCGAGGAGGAGTTCGGCGCCGAGGCGCTCTCCACCCACGAGCCCTGCCAGCTCGGCGAGCGCTGCACCGTGTTCATGGAGAGCGACCTGAACTACCACCAGCAGCGCGGCGTGCCCCGCAACGACCTGGTCGGCGGGCTCTGCTACAGCATCGTCTACAACTACCTGAACCGCGTTGTCGAAGACCGGCGCGTGGGCGACGTGATCTTCTTCCAGGGCGGGGTGGCCTTCAATCGCGGCGTCAAGGCGGCCTTCGAGGCGGTGACCGGCAAGGAGGTCATCGTGCCGCCGCATCACGACATCATGGGGGCCATCGGCGCGGCCATCATCGCCCACGAGCACTCCGACGGCGAGTCGGGATTCCGGGGCTTCGACCTGCGGGACGTCAGCTACGAACAGGAGACCTTCGAGTGCACCCGCTGCTCGAACCGCTGCGAGATCCATAAGGTGAGCATCGAGGGCCTGGAACCGCTGCACTACGGCAGCCGGTGCGGCCGGTTCGATGACAAGAAGCGCAAGAAGGGCCGGCACCTGCCGCGGCTGTTCACGGAGCGCGAGCAGATGCTGCTCGAAACTTATGAGACGGATGCGCCGGACCGGCCGATCGGGGTGACGGTCGGCGTGCCCCGGGCGATGACGTTCTTCGACCTGTATCCGTTCTGGAAGGCTTTCCTGACCGAAATCGGCTGCCGGGTCGAGCTGTCCGAGTCCACCAATCGGTCCATCATCCGTGCCGGCAGCGACGTGATGAACACCGAGGCGTGCTTCCCCATCGTGGTCAGTCACGGCCACGTGCTGGACCTTCTGGAGCGGGACGGTGTGGACTACGTGTTCGTGCCCAGCGTGGTGGACCTTCAGCACGAGGCGGACGGGGTGGTGCACTCCTACGCCTGTCCCCTGGCCCAGGGGCTGCCGTACCTGGTGGAGTCGGCGATCGAGCTGCCGGAGGGCGGGCCGGAGCTGCTGGCGCCGATCTTCCACTTCGAACGTGGCCGGGCAACGGTGGAAAACGAGCTGCGGCGCATGGCGCGGCGTCTCGGTGCGCCGGCCGACCGCGTGGGCCCGGCAATCGAGCGGGCATGGCGGGCGCTCGAGCAGTTCCAGTCCAACCTTCTGCGCCGCGGGCGGGAAGTGCTGGAAGAGCTGCCGGAGGACCAGCACGCCGTCGTCGTCTTCAGCCGCCCCTACAACGGCTGCGATTCGGGCATGAACCTGGCCATCCCGGACAAGCTGCGCGACCTGGGGGTGATGGCCATTCCGCTGGACTTCCTGTCGCTGGACCTGGAGGCTTTGGGGAAGGATTTCCCCCACATGTACTGGAAGTACGGCCAGCGGATACTGGCCGGGGCGAAGCTGGTGTCCGGGCGGCCGAACCTGCACGCGCTCTACATCACGAATTTCCGCTGTGGGCCGGACTCGTTCATCGAGAAGTTCTTCGAGCGCCTCCTGGGCGAGCCCTATCTGACCATCGAGGTGGACCAGCACAGCGCGGACGTAGGCGCCATCACCCGCTGCGAGGCGTTCATTGACAGCTTCCGCAGCATCGGGCCCGCCGAGCGCGGGAGGGCCCGGGGGGAGGACCTGTTCTACGACCTGCGCGAGAAGTCCCGCGACCTGAAGATCTACATCCCCCACATGGACGACCACGGCCGGATGATGGCCGCCGTGCTCCGCTCGCAAGGCATTGATGCGGAGGCGCTGCCGGTCTCCGATCAGCAGAGCCTCGAGCTGGGCCGCCAGTTCACCACCGGGCGGGAGTGCTACCCCTGCATACTGACCACCGGCGACATCATCAAAAAGACCAGGGAACCAAACTTCGATCCCGATCGGGCCGCCTTCTTCATGGCCCAGGCCAACGGCCCGTGCCGCTTCGGGCAGTATCACAAGTTCCATCGCATGGTGCTCGACGAACTGGGCCACGAGGACGTGCCGATGATCGTGCTGGATCAGACGCACGAGTTCAGCGATCATCTGCGGGCCTTCGGTCCCGGCTTCTACCGCTCCTGCTGGGACCTGCTGGTCATCGTGGATTACATGCAGAAGATGACCCGCGAGACACGCCCCTACGAGGTCAACGAGGGCGAGACGGATCGCGTCTACGAGCAATCGCTGCGGGAACTGGAAGATGTGGCCGAGCAGGAGGGCGATTACTACGCCACGGCCCGCCGGATCCGCCGCCGCTTCGAGGCCATCCCCACCGACGGCACGGACCATCGCCCGCTGATCGGCGTAGTGGGGGAGATTTACGTGCGCAGCAACGAGTTTGCCAACAACTTCCTGGTGCGCCGGCTGGAGTCTCACGGCGCCCAGGTCGTCCTGCCCACCCTCCAGGAGTGGATGAACTACATCGCCCACGAGCGGCGCGAGCTGTGCCAGCGCCAGGGGCAGTGGTTCGGCCTGCTGAAGGAGTGGCTCATCGAGCTGGTGGCCCGGTGGGACGAGGGCAAGGCCGCCCGCGTCTTCGAGGGCGCCCTCGAACAGTTCCCCCGCGAGACGGCCGCCGCCGAGGTCATCCGGCTCGGCTCGCGCTACCTCGACCCTTCCGTGAAGGGAGAGGCGATCCTGAGCATGGGCCGGGCGGTCGAGTACGCCCACCACGGGCTGGACGGCGTGGTGAACGTCGCCCCCTTCGGGTGCATGCCGGGGGCGCTTGTGAACGGGCTGCTGGAGCGGTTCCGCCGGGAGCACGACGGCATGCCCGTGCTGAAGATGGCCTTTGACGGCGCCGAGAGCACCACCGAGGAGACGCTGCTGGAGGCATTCGTCCACCAGGCCCGCCAGCACATGGACAGCCGGCGCGCCGCTGCAACGGAGTGAACCATGAAGGGAAAGTGCTGGAAGTTCGGCGACGACGTGAACACCGACGAGATCATCCCCGCCCGCTACCTGAACGTGACCGACGAGCAGGAGCTGGCCGCCCACTGCATGGAGGGCCTTGAGCCGGAATTCACCGGCAAGGCGCAGCCGGGCGACATCATCGTGGGCGGGAAGAACTTCGGCTGCGGCTCATCGCGCGAGCACGCCCCGCTGGCCATCCGCGCCTTCGGCGTCCCCTGCGTGGTGGCCGCCTCCTTCGCCCGCATCTTCTTCCGCAACGCCATCAACATCGGCCTGCCCATAGTCGAGTGCCCGGCGGCCGCCGAAGAGGCCCAGACGGGCGACCAGCTCGAGGTGGACCTCGAGGCCGGACGAGTCACAAACCACACCAGGGGAAAGACCTACGACTTCGCCCCCTTCACCGAAGACCTCCAGGCCATAATCCAGTCTGGCGGCCTCATCCCCTACACCAAGTCCCGGCTGTAGGCTTGAGTTCGTGTGCTCCCTGCGCCGATCAGTCCGTCGTTGTCCCTGAGGCGGCCTGCGAAGCGAGCGGCCGGTTCCCCGTGGAGCCGTAGCGCTACTGAGCAGGATCCGGGAGCCGTTCGGTTCCTATCTCTGGTGTGTGATGACCAGTGCACCCGGCGGGAATCCTACCTGCTTGACGCTCTGAGGTCCAGCGCATATGATCCGCGTGTGTTTGGCACTTGACACGCCACCTCAGCGCGCAAGAGCAGCGATATGGCCCGACGCAGGTTCAAGCCGGACGCAAGCTTCTTCCGGAAAATCGCCATTGGCGCAATCGGCACGCGTGCGGTTCAGGAAGACTTGGCTCAGTATGGTTACTCCATAGTGGAGTTAGAACGCGGAGCCACCGAGACCAAGATCTGGAAGGATGTCAAGCGAAAGCGCGTGAGGATTCCTGACCTCGTGTGCCTCACCTCTGGCATCCGCATTGAGGTCCGAGCTAAGACTTCCCCGACGCTGCAAATGTCACATAGCCCGGAAGAGGCGGAGAGGGCGTGGGACTACGGCTTGGTCGATTCAGACTGGCTTGCGTTTCCAGTCTGCGTACCGCTGGGCGAAAAGGATTGGAGTGAGGGCGATCTTGCCGGAACCGCGTCCTACTTCCGGCAACGCCGCTGGGAGCGGTTCGAGCAGACAGGGAAGATAAACTACTTCACCGTGGGGGAGTTCCGACGCGTTCGTCATGCAAGGGGTCGAAGGAAAGGAGTGGTCGAGGCGTCTGAGTACAGTGTTGAGTGGGATGCGGTGTTCTCGACCCGCACGGGTCCTGTGCGGTACGTAGACGCTGACGATGCCACGGGCGAGCACCTCGTCAGCATCGAGAACAGCGAGGGCCGGGCATACACGTGGCGGGTGAAGGCTGCTTTGGATGTACTCGTTGAAGCAAACCAGAGAGTGCAGCAAAACGAAGTAGTTGCTGCGGGGGTCGGCCCCATTAGGGCGGAGCGTGAGCGGCCCGAGGCTCTTACATCAGCCGGGTTGCGTAGACGCTTCCTGGAGTCTCACGAGCGAACGATGCGCTTCACCGGGGTAAAACTCGCTCGGTTGCGCCAGGATGCTGCTCATATGGGAATGGTAGAGGAACTCGCTAACGACCGTGATGAAGACCTGTACGTCAGGCTTGAAGCGCTCTCATACCTATGTGCCGTAGCTGGAGCACCCGTGATGGAGGCCTTCCGGCCCTACCTTGATTCCGGGGTCGATGAAGACGCCCTCGAAGCTGTCATCTGCATTGGGGAAGTTGGCAACGAATCAGCTATCGATGCTCTGGATGCCCTGCTGAAGCACACGACTACGCCTTACTTCCTGCGAAGCGCCTCGGCTTGGGCTTTGGGTCGTATTCCTCACCAGAAGGCCCAGCGGGCCCTCATTCGAGCATTCGCTGACCAGACGCTTGCGATCAAGGAGGAAGCGCTACGCGCGCTCGTGTCACTTGGGCACGAGGCCGTCCCCGACCTGATCAACGGACTCGGCAGCGCGGACCCCGCTGTTGCGGCAGGTTGTGCGGAGGCTTTGCGGCGTTGCCGAGATCTGTCGGAACCTCATCTACGGCGCGTTCTTCAGAAGTTGCGCGGGGATCAGCCGTGCAGCTGGAGCGTCTGGCTGATCGGTAATCTTCCGAGAGATTTGACAGCAACCAGAATCGCTGCAATGCAGGAAGTTGACGAAAGGGTCCATTACGGGTTGAGTCTTCTCTGGTCCTTCAGCCGATCCTGGATTTCCGAGCACTGGGAGAAGTATCCCGGTGCGGCCCGGGGTGATATGGAAGGGTAGCTCTGCCATGCCAGGAGTTCTCCCGCAGGATAACATCGTCTATACAACGAGACTTGGCTGTCAGTGCGTTGGAGATAGCAGGGCCTTGGTCAGTGACTTCAGGGACGATTCCATTGACCTTATCATGACGTCTCCGCCATTCGCGCTGCTACGCAAGAAGAGCTATGGCAACAAAGACCAGGATGTATATGTGGAATGGCTGGCGGATTTCGGCAGAGAGGCGCTGCCCAAGTTAAGGGAAACAGGCAGTTTCGTCCTTGACCTTGGGGGAGCCTACAAGAAGGGGCGTCCTGTCCGCTCACTGTATAACTACCGTGTCTTGGTGTATTTCGTCGACATCTTGGGGTATCGGCTGGCTGAGGAGTTCTTCTGGTTCAATCCGGCTAAGCTGCCATCCCCTATCGAGTGGGTGAACAAGCGGAAGATCCGAGTAAAGGACGCTGTGAACACTGTCTGGTGGTTCTCGAAATCCGATTTCCCGAAGGCGGACGTGAAGCGCGTACTCAAGCCGTACTCTGATCGGATGAGGCAGCTGATCGAGGACCCGGACAGCTTCTACTCGCCAAAGAAACGGCCCAGTGGTCATGATGTGGCGGAATCGTTTGCAAGGCAGAATAGGGGCGCGATACCACCCAATCTTCTTGAGATCGCTAACACCGCGAGCAATTCGCACTACATGCGGGTTACGAAGGACTTGGGCCGCAGGCGCCATCCGGCCCGGTTCCCCGAACAACTGCCGAGATTCTTCATAGAGTTCCTGACAGAGCCGGGCGACTTAGTTGTGGACCTCTTTGCAGGCTCAAACACTACCGGCTATGTCGCGGAGATGCTCGGCCGTCGGTGGGTGGCGATCGAGAAGAGGCTGGACTATGCCGCTTTGTCTGCTGTCAGGTTTATGGAGGGATGCAGTACCACGCGGATCGCCAACGTGGTTCGGCAGATAGAGGATGGTAAGCCGGTCGACATCAGCGCCGCTAATCCCCAGCAGCAGCTCTTTGAGCCCCATATGAGGTGAGCTACAGCGCTGTTGCGGGGGGCGAGGGATAGCTGCCCGGTTTGGCGCGCTCTATCCAGTGGTCGCTGGTGAACCGAATGGGCAAGGTTCCTCAGGGGCCGCTCGCTCACAGGCCGGCCTCCAGGTAGGGGCGCATGACGTTCTGAACGCGGCAGATGCGGGCGTAGCGCATGATTGCACTCACGTCGGTGTTGCCGCGCTCCGCGTAAAGCTTCAGCGCCTCGACGGCCGTGTCTACCCCGAGCTTGTTGCGATACTTGAAGCAGTCCGCCAGCGTCTTCTCAGGGCAGTAGATGCGCACGGGCACACCGTCCAGTTCGTGGGTCTCGATGCCTTCACTGTATGCCTCGCCGCCGAACCAGAACAGATCGACGGGCGGGTGCTCGATCCGCGGACGCTCCGACCCCCGCTCGATGGCAAGGTGGACTGCATGTGGAACCTGCGTTGTCATGTCGTGGAAGGCCAGTGCTGACAGGAGACAGACGACGCCGTCCGGCACGCGCAGCGCAACGGTGGTCAGGTCCGGGTTGCCAAGCGGTTCAAGCTCGGACAGGCGGTAGACACCCCGGCTGAGTTTCTGGAGGACGCCCGCGTCGCGCATCGCGTAGAGCGTCCGCGAATGCACTCCGGCCTCGATAGCTTCTCCGGTGCGCATGGTCCCGCCGTGGCGACGGAAGACACGGACGGCGTCCCGGAAAGCGGCGGGCTGTCTGTCGTGCTGACGCATGGTTAGAAATACCTTCACATATCAGCATCTGAAGGTAAGCCTAACCAACGGCGCCGCCGTGGTCAAGTGTGCCCGGCCCGCGTCGAGCGCGCCGGCGGGTCAGTCTCCTGTACCCGGGCGGTCGAAGGAGAACTGGGTCTCGACTTTGACCGGTTCGCCCTCTACTTCCAGCAGGGGGTAGGCCAGGAAGTTGATGGGGCCGGACTCCGGACCCGGTTCGAGTCTCAGGTCGCGCCCGCGGCTCAGCTCCAGGCGGTTCGCCGGATGGTGGCCGAAGTAGTAGGTGGACAGGCTGGAGAACTTGTCCCCTTCGCTGATGTCCACCGGCCACCACTTGCCGTCGGCGTAGAACTCCACCCAGCAGTGATAGCCGTCCACCCCCCCGTCGTCGCGGGAGGCGGGGATGCCCGCCCCGATGGCGAACCGCGCCGGGATGCCCACCGAGCGCGCGAGCGCCATGAAATACGAGTGGAAGTCGGTGCAGTTGCCCGTGCGCACGTCGCAGGCGTACACCGCGTTGCCCTGGCCCCAGCCCTCGCCGTGCTTGATGTAGCTCATCCGCTCGATGACGCGGTCGTAGAGTGCCCGCGCCCGGACCAGGTCCGACTCCATGCCGGCGGTCACCTCTTCGGCTTCCTTCCGGAACGTCTCGCTGAGGGGCACCAGCCGCTCCGGCCGCAGGTGGTCCATCGGATTCCCCCCTTCGGGGACATAGGCGGCCTTCTCGATGCGCACCACGTGGTAGAGCAACTCGATGGGTTCCCCGCTGTGTTCCGGGCCGAGCTGCATGAACATCACTCTGTTCCCGTAGTCCGGGTCGGTCAACACGCGGTAGTCGGCCGGCGCTATGATGTGCAGCACGGTGATGTCCTGGAACCGGTCGGACGCGGCAATGGGCATCCACAGCCGGGCGGGGCCGTCTATCTGCGGCAGCCGTGCCCGGTAGCGGAAATCGAACTCGTCCCGGCCCCGCACCACGCCGCGCAGTTCGTCCGAGCCTTCCTCCGGCGGCACACGGTGCCAGGTGCCGTCGGGCTTCTGCTCCCACAGGTAGATGGGCTGGCCGTTGATCTTGTGGACGGTGGTCTCGGTGACGCGCATCTCCCCCGGGTCGCCGGCGAGGAAGAAGTCCACGTCGTAGACGTCTCCCTCCGTGTCCACCAGGTCCACGCAGGCAAAGTGAAGCCGCGGGCCCAGGTTGGCCAGGTACTCGGTGTGCACGCGCACTAACTTCAGCGCAAGTTCGGAGTCCCTCCACGGCACGTTGAAGTATCCGTCGCCCTCTTCGGTCTTCTGGTTGATGTGTTGCTTGATGCCGGCCTCGATGTCCGCCGTCACGACGTTCGGCACCGGCTCCAATTCATCGGCCCGGGCCTGCATTGTCGCGATGCCCATGAACACAATCAGGGCGGCCGCAGCGGCCGCGCATGTTCTGCTCCCTCTCTGCCCCATCGGAACCCCCTTCCGGGTATGTAGTCCGATTCTCGCGCACGGTATCTGCGCGTTTGTGCCTCGCGTGCTGCAGCCGCACGGGCCGTCTCAGACTGCCCCCCTGGCCCGTCCGGTTCGAATGCTCTGGGAAGCGACCGCCCTACTGCGGGTGCTCGGCTCCGGTCGGTTGCTCACTCTCGGTCGGATGCTCCCCCGTACCCGTATGATGCTCCCCATGGGCACAGCCCACCAGCGCCGTGGCAATAGCCGAAACGACCAGAAGCCCCAGTGCAACTGCCCAGAAACGCCCCATTCTACGCATCGTAACTGCCCTCCCCCCAAGAACATGCTCCGATGCTACCCCACATTCGATACTACAGCGCCCCGCCGGTGCCGTCAACGCCACGGGCAGTTCCCTCAGCGCGCGCCGCCCGGACTCATTCCGGTTTCCAGCCCCACATGGTGGCGTCTTCGGGCACGGCGCCCCAGACCTCCATGCCGGCGGCCGAGATGCGCTCGTATTGCTCGTCGCTGAGCTGCAGGTCGAGCGCGCCCAGATCCTCCTGCCACTGGCTCCAGGAGCTGACCCCCACGATGGGCGCGGTGACGCCCTCGGTGTGCAGCAGCCAGGCCAGTGCGACCTGGGGACTGGAGCAGCCCAGTTCGTCGGCCACCTGGTCCACCACGCCGGCGGCTTCGACGGCCTGGCTGAAGATGGGCTCCTCGAACAGGATGTTCTTCTGGCGGATGCCGCTCTTCTCCTCGGAGTCGCGGCTGAACCGGCCGGTCAGCAGCCCCTGTCCCAGGGGGCTGTAGGGGGTGACGCCAATGCCGCTCTGGCGGCAGAATGGCAGGATGTCGTCCTCGATGCCGCGCCAGACGACGTTGTAGGGGGGCTGGAGGGCGATGGCGTCGTACTCGGCGGCGACCCTCATCTGGGCCAGGTCGAAGTTGCTTACGCCCAGCTCGCGGACTTTGCCCTTCTGCTTCATCTCCGCCATCTCGTCCATGAACGCGCGCAGGTCCAGGCGCGGGTAGGGCCAATGGACGGTGTAGAGGTCGAGGTAGTCGGTCTGGAGGCGGCGCAGGGCGGCGTCCAGTCGCTTTTCCACCTTGCCCTGGTCGCGCTGCATTATCTTGGTGCCTATGACGGCGCGCTCGCGCCGGTCGCCTTCGGCCAGGGCCTCGCCCAGCAGCTCCTCCGAATGGCCGCGTCCGTAGACGTGGGCGCTGTCGAAGAAGTTGCACCCGCTGTCATGGGTGCGGCGGATCAGTTCGATGCTCTTCTTGTCGTCTTCCGGTCCCCAGCCCTTGCCTCCGGCCATGTTCCAGGTGCCCAGACACAGGCGGGAGACCAGCAAGTCCGAGTTGCCCAGGTTCACGTAATCCATGCGTTACCCCTCATGCTGAACGTTGTTGCTCGCCGGGCTTTCCCCTTCGCGCGCGGCCCTATCAGGATCGGCTCTCGGTGCGGGCTGGACCTCCCAGGGGGTCTGACTCCTGCCAGGCGGTCCGGTCGGCCTCGCCCCAGAGTAACTCAAGGTCATAAAGGTCTCGGGCCTCGGGGTCAAACAGATGTACGATTACCCCGCCGATATCTATCAGAACCCAGCCGGCTTCCGGCTCTCCCTCCACGCCCAGCACCGTGCGGTCGAGCTGCCGGGCGCGTGTGCGCACCTCCTCGGCGATTGCGCGGATCTGGCGCGGGTTCCGGCCGGTGGCGATCACGAAGTAGTCGGTGAAGAATGCGATCGGTTCAACGTGGAGGACGATGACGTCCTCGGCCTTGTGCTGGTCGGCCAGATGCGCACAGGTACATGCCAGCGCCTCTGCCTTCTGCGTCACGGGTTCTGGTGGCCTCCGGATGAATGGGCAGTGGTCAGTGCACGGCGGGGAGCGCAGCTTGCCCCGGGCGGGGGCGGCGGCGTGAGTTCTCGGGCGGGCAGGTCCACGGCCTGTGTAGAGCGACGCACCGGGGGCTCAGGCGTCCTCCATGCCAAGGTTCTCGCGGATGGTGGCCGTTCCCTTCAGGCCGGGCTTCAGTTCGAGAGCCCGGGAGAATATCTGCTTCGCAGTATCTTCCTGTCCGATGCGGCAGTACACCTCGGCGATCTTCTTCAGGATGAACGCCTTCTCGCTTTTGTCCAGGTCGAACTCCAGGATGCGCTCGTAGCAGGCGATCTCTTCCTCGGGTGAGCGTGCCTCGCGCGGCAGCTTGCGGCTGTAGAGCTTCTTGATGCGGGCCTGAACTTCCTCGAAGAAGTAGCGCTGGCGGGGCGGCTCCTTCTCGCGCTCGTAGAGCTCCTCGTAGAGCTGTGCCGCCTCGCGGAAGCGCTCGGCCTTCTCGAACTGCTCGGCCAGCAGGAAGATGCAGTCCAGGTAGTCCTTCGGTTCCAGGTGGTCTTCCAGCTCGAAGTCGTCCTGCTCGCTCAACTCGTCGTGGACTCGCAGCGCACGGCGTCCGTGCCCGGCCAGCAGGTTGCTCAGTATCTCCTCGGCGGCTTCCTTCTTGCTGCGGGCCTCGTTGCGCTGGAGTTCCTCTTCCACCCCGGGCGTGCTGTGCATCAGCACGTCGTATCGCGCCCGCTCGCGTTCGTTGCTCAGCACCCGATAGGCGGCGATCACTTCCTTCAGCTTCCTGGCCGCCTTCTCGCCCTTCTCGCGGCTGGTATCGGGGTGGTACTTCTTCGCCAGACGCCGAAACGCCCGCTTGATCTCCGGCTGAGTGGCGTTCCGGTCGATGTCCAGCACTTCGTAGTAAGTTGTTCTGAGTGAATCGGCCATAGCTATTGCGGTTTCCCTCGAGTACCGGTGCCCTCGCCGCTCGCCGCACAGATCAGCGCCGGCGGACACCTGCGTCTTTGTGCTGCCTTTCCCTGTTGGTGTCGCAGCGCGCCGGGGTGTTCAGCGCCCGCCCGACTCACTGGCTGCACCAGACCGCCGCCAGCTCCACTGCACGCGACATCTGGTCGGCCGGCTGCCGAAGCAGCGCGGCCGCCGCCTGCTGCGTGCAGCGCCCGACGGCTTTCCGGTAGACATCCTCCACCGGTTCGAACAATTGCGGTGTGCACCAGGGCGCTTTCTGCGTTCCGAGGCCCTTGCGGACGGCCCGCGCGGCCCGTTGCGCATCCAGCTCCGTCAGGGAGGCGGCGTCCTCGCCGGCCTCCCCGCCGAGCAGAAGCAGCACGTGATCCACCGGCAACTCCTGATCGGCAGGCACACAGGCCGGCAGCAGCGCCTCATCCACCAGGGCCACGCTGTCCTCCCGCGCCCGGAAACATTGCGCCCGGCCCACGTCGAACACACACCGCGCCTGCCCGGCGACCACACGTTCCAGGCACGCCTGGTTTGGACAGGCGTCCCTGCGCGCCACCACGTTCTCGCAGGGCGACCGGGCAAGCGCTTCCCGCGCCCTGGGTTCGTATCTCACGCACCCGGTCGGCACCAGGAACGCCCTTTCGGCCCGCCGGGCGACGGCCGGCGCGTCGTCTTCGATGCCCAGCCACGTCCAGGTCATGTTCTGCACCTGTCCGCCGGCCTCCAGTGCGGCGGCCCAGGCGAACGCGGCCAGCCGGTCGGCCCGGTCGGCCAGCACCAGCAGACGTGCCTCGCCGAGCGCCAGACTTGCCGCCTGAAGGCCGATGGATCGCTCCCTGACCGCCAGGTCCGCCGCGAGGCCCAGGGCCCAGCCGCGGCACATGCGATATGTGCTGCGGCCGAGGAACACGATTTGTCCGCTGCGGTCGCAGTAATAGGCGGACGGGGCGTCATCGCCGCTTTGGCCGGCCATCACCACCTCGGCGGTGGGCCGTTGGTTGTCCTGCCAGGGGTCGGCCTGCAGCCAGTTCTCGTGCCAGAACCGGTACAGATCGGCCTGGTCGGTCCGCAGCACAACCCGCACGGGGCCAAACCGGGAGCGGCAAGCGTAACACGCCGTCTCCTGGAGCGTCGTGTCCGCGACCTTTCTCAAGGCTTTCAGCTTGTCCGGGCGCACGCCCCTTTCCTGCACCTCGGGGGGCGGGGCCGGGGGCTGCAGTGCCGCCGTTCCCGTGCCGGACAGACCCTCCTGGCTCTTGCCGCTGCTCACAGTCTCAGCCTGAAGCAAAGGAAAGCATTGAAGAGGGCGCCCCACGCTCCCGGACTCCGTTCCCAGTATCATAATACAAAAGGGGCGATTAGTCAACACCGAAAACTCCGGGAGACCTCACCGAGACGGGGGTTCCTCACGGTAAGTGCCTTTTTGAAAACGACATAGAACATGTGCGTTCCGGCCTGTTGGGGACCCGACCGCGTCCTTCGGGCCGGCTGCAACGGTCGAAGTACGGCCAGAACGTGCCACATATGGCGGCAGCATGCCTGTGGTTCCAGACGGCTCCCAGAGGTGTCCGACAGCCCTCAGAACGGCCGCTGAGCACTTGACACAGGAGAGCCCGCATTCCTACACTCGCTGTATGCGGGGGTCTCTCCGAGCAGAGGAGACGGCACCATGCCGATAGAGGTCACGTGCACGAACACGAAGTGTGGCGAGACCTTCCCGGTGAGCGAGGAGATGCTCGGGGAGACCGTCCTGTGCCCCCGTTGCGCCCGTCCCATCCTGGTGGAGGGGCAGCAGGAGCCGCTGGAGGGGTTCTCCGCCGGTCAGCAGGAAGAGGGAAGAGCCGGGGAGGAACCTGCTCTGGAGGAACAGGACGTTGAGCCCAGTGAGGTCTACCATCCCGCCCGCCAGGTGTGCCCGGCCTGTGGAGCCGTCCTGGGCGTGCGCGTCACCTACTGTCCCAAGTGCGGGGCGGACATACGCACCGGCGCCGTGGCTGAGGGGGAGCGAACGGCTCCTTCAGCCATCAGCACGGTCCTGTTGGTTGGCAGCCTGGTTGTCGGGCTGGCGGTACTGAGCG
>JAWOCH010000290.1:0-6118 GCA_046483865.1 Candidatus Brocadiia bacterium
TCCTTCGGGGAAGGTGTGCCGCCACAGGGGGCCAGCGTCAGATCGGCACCGCCGACGGGACGCCGCCGGCGGCCGCAGGTCGCCTCCGAACAGGCCACGACGACAGGACCTGGCTCAGCCATCTCCGATCCAGCCCACTTATACCCGAAACTTGCCAACAGCCGTCCCGTCATGAATAATGCGGGCTAGGGCTGGGGGTGGTCGCGGATGCGGCTCGTGCGCCCTGGAGGGCCGCGCTCCCTCGTGGCCGCTGTGTGCTCAGTCGCCCATCAGCTCCCGCAGGAACCGCAGGCTGATGGCCGCGCTCTCCAGGGGCGGGCGGTCACAGCGGTCCTGCTCCACGCAGTATGCCTCGACGCCGGCCTCCTGGGCAGCCGCGTGTATCGCCGGCCAGTCAAGGATGCCATTGCCGATCTCGGCGAAGGACTGCTCCTCGTCGTCGACCATGTCCTTCACGTGCAGGATGGGCATGCGCCCGGCGTAGCGGCGAATGTAGGCCGCCGGATCTTCGCCCCCGTGCTTGACCCAGTAGGTGTCCAGCTCGACCAGCAGGTGCTCGGGACTGCTGTTCTCGTAGAGCAGATCCAGCCCGTAGTCCCCGTCGAAACGCTCGAACTCGAAGCTGTGGTTGTGGTAGGACAGGCGGACGCCTTGCTCGGCGCAGCGGGCGCCCAGTTGGTCCAGGGTCCCGGCGGTGCGGATCCAGTCCTCCCGCGTCGAGCGCATGTCATCCGGCATGTAGGGCCAGACCAGGTCGCGAGTGCCCACTGCCTGCGCGCAGTCAATCCAGTGGTCCAGGTCGTCCATCAGGTTCTGACCGCCGACGTGGATGCCCACCACCCCCAGGCCGATGTCATCGAGCAGTTCCCGCATGTCCGGTCCCTCGAACGGCAGGGCGCCGGTCAGTTGCACGTGCTCGTAGCCTACCTCAGCGGCGGCCTTCAGCGTGCCGACGTAGTCCTCGGCGAGCAGTTCGCGGACGGTGAACAACTGCAGGGCGATGGGCGTTGCGGACATGGCCTCTTCCTTCCGGTAGCAGGTAGCGGCTCCTCGGGAGCGACATTGTAACGGGCTGAGACACCGGTGCAAGCGCCGAAACGGCGGGCTCATCGGGCGGCGGTCGGGCTCTGCGAGAGCAGCTCATCCAGGGTCTGACGGGACAGGTCGGCCCGTGCGAGCACGAACCCGAACGGCGTCCCCTGCGCCACCACCTCCGCCTCCGGCGTCACCCAGGAACTCCATCTGCCGGTGGGGCTGGCCAGGATAAGCTGGAAGACGCGCACCCGTTCGTCGTCCACTGATATCTGGCGAGTGCCCGCCACGCTGACGTTGACTGTCTGAAGGCTGCCGGCCAGGGGATTGACCATCTCCACCGTCCAGGTCGTGCCCACCTGGTCCTCGTCCAGCTCCTCCAGCGGGATGATTGGCGAGAGCAGGTCGCCCATGAACGTGCCCGGCTCGTAGGGAACCGACGAGTTGATGCGCTCCTCGCCGAGCCGGCCCGTCAGCAGAAGCTCTTCATCGCGCACGGTGCCCACGATACTGGCGCCCAGATACTCGCTCTCTATGCGCAGCAGTTGCAGCCCCTCGAAGGGCGAGACGGTCGCCTTGAAGTGCAGGTCGAGCCGGCCCGAGAAGCCCAGCACGTACGGGAGCCCCGGCCGGAGCTGGATCTCGCTGCTGTTCTCCAGCTCGATCGTGCCGACCTCCGTCCGCCGTATCTCCGTGGTCGAGTTGCCGATGCGCCGACCGCCGAAGTAGATGTTCCATTCGCTCGAGCGCTCGCTCTCCTCCGGCGGCAGCAGCGCGTTGAAGTCCGCGCGGGGCGGCTCCCCGGAGCGCAGCAGCAGGTTGCGCTGCAGTAGCATCCCCCACATCACGGCGAAGAAGGCCGTGATGCAGAAAAGGAGCACGTACTTGAGCGTCCGGTCCGCCATGGCCGGTTGTCAATCCTCCTCTTCGAAGAACCCCACCCAGAAGTCCACCTCGTCCTCGCTGAGGCCCGTGAACTTGCGGTCCGGCTCGCGGGCTGCCTGTTCGTCTTCCTTGCCCATCGTGCGACGGGCCCGGGCGACGAAGTGCGCCGGGCTCCACACGGCCGGCTTGCCCCGCTGCAGCGCGTTCATCAGCTTGGGGTCCTCCGTCACCACGAAGGTGCGCTCCTGCAGGGCCGACCGGTTGGCCGGCCCGGCGATCTCCGGGTACGCGTCCTCGCCGAACGGCAGGTGGACCACCTTCACCCGCCCGAAGGTCTCGCGCGGGTCACGCACGTGGCCTACGGGGGTCTCGTCCCAGACCAGCGTTATGTCGCAGTCGTGCAGATCGGCATACCGGGCCAGCCAGCGCTTCACGCTGCGGCGGCTCTCATCCAGGTCCGAGTCCACGAACAGCTCTTCTCCCTGCTGTTCGAAGTGCGCCAACAGATCAGTTCCGTCCACGTAGATCCTCATCGCCGCTCCGTGCGCCAAAGCCGTCTTCGCGATACACAAGCTCCCCGCCAACCCACGTTGCCACTGCCTTGCCCCGCAGCGTCCAGCCGGCGTAGGGCGTGTTCCGGGACCGAGACTGGAACGCCTCCGGCTGCACCGTCCATTCCCGCTCCGGGTCAACCAGCACCATGTCCGCCGCCGAACCTGCGCCCAACGTGCCGCCCGGCAGGCCGAACACCCGGGCCGGTGCGACGCTCATCAGCCGCACGGCGTCTGCGGGTGACAGCAGCCCGGGCTGCACGAAGTGCGTCAGCACCAGTCCCAGCGTCGTCTCCAGGCCCACCAGCCCGCACGCGCCGGCGGCCTTGTCCTGTGCCGTGTGGGGGGCATGATCGCTGGCGATCACGTCGCACTGCCCGGACAGAACGGCCTCCCGCAGGGCACGCCGGTCTGCCTCCGAGCGGATGGGCGGGTTGACCGCAGGCGCCTCTCCCGGCGCATAGTCCTCCCGGCACAGCAGCAGATGATGCGGTGTGGCCTCGAACGTGACTCGCGCTCCGGCCGGCGCCGCCCCGATCGCCGCCACCGTATCTGCCAGGCTCACGTGGGAGAAGTGGATGCGGCAGCCGAACTGCGCCGCCAGGCCCAGGTCACGCTGCACGTAGCGCGCCTCGTTGGTGTACGGCTCGCCGGGACGGAAGCCCGGATCCTCTCCCCGCTCAAAGGCGTCCAGCGACCGCGGCGAATCCTCGCAGTGGGGAGCCAGCGGCACGCGCGCCGCGGCCGCCAGACGGCAGACCGTGGCCATCACCTCCGGATCCACCACGGGGTCGCCGTCGTCGCTCAGGGCTACCACCTCCGGCATCCCGGCCAGGGCGGCCACGTCGCCCGGGCGGCGGCCCATGCGTCCCTCCGTCATCGCGGCTTTGATGTAGAGGCGCACGCACGCCTCCTCCCTGGCCCTCTCGCTTAACTCGTGCACCCGAGCCGGCGTGTCCAGCGGAGGATCGGTGTTCGGCTCGCAGACCACGGTGGTATAACCCCCGGCGGCTGCCGCCCGCGTGCCCGTCCGCAGCGTCTCCTTCTCGGGGAAGCCCGGCTCGCGCAGGTGAACGTGGGCGTCCACCAGACCCGGCAGCAGCCACAGCCCCTCCGCCTGGATCACCGACGGCGCCGCGTCGGTCGGCAGTTCCGGCGCCACGCGAGCCACCCGCCCGGACGCGACCAGCACGTCGCACACGGCATCCATGTCGGCGGCGGGGTCTATCAGGCGCGCCCGGCGTATGAGTGTGGCGGACACCGGTGAGGGGCTCCTCTGGGGTCAAGTCCGAACAATCCAGGCTATCTGGCGGGGCGCGCTTTTGCAACCATTCGCGCGTCTCCTGCGGTTGTTTGGGCGCCGGCGGTGACGAAACGGAGAGCGGTGCAGGAATGCGCTTGACAACCTGGGGACGTTGGCCTAAAATCGCCGGCGCTTGTCAGAAGTGCAACCGTGCAAACAGTTTCCCACCAATCACTGCTTGCTGCGAGGTCGAAAGGGGTGTCATCAGTGGCAAATCGGACCGTCACCAAGCGCGAGCTATGCGAAAGGATCGCCAAGAAGACAGGCTATCCCCAGGTTGTCACCAAACAGGTCGTGCAGGACTTCCTGGACGAGATCATCGGCGAACTCGGCCGTGGCAACCGCATGGAGTTTCGCAACTTCGGCGTCTTCGACACCCGGCTGCAGCAACCCCGCAAGGCCCGCAACCCCCGCACTGATGAGGTCGTTCACGTGCCCGCCAAGGCCGTCGTTTCCTTCAAAGTCGGCAAAAGGATGAACGAGGTCGCCCAGGGGGCGCTCGACGTGCTCGCCGGACAGGAGGAAAGGGCGGCGCAGTAAGCGCACTGTGCGCGGGGCGGTCAATCCAGGGGGGCCTTCAGCCGGGCGCTGGCCACCTCCAGAATCATGATGATGCACACCACCGCACCCGCCTGCGTCGCCGGAACCAACACCTGCCAGGTGGACGAACCGTAGGGAATGGTCGCTCCCGGCGCCGTCGCCACCACCATCAGCCCGATGGTCAGCAGCACCATCCTCTCGCTAAGGCCCAGGCGCAGGAGCCGGTGCGCGAAGTGGTTGCGGTCCCCCCGCATCAGCGGCCGCCCGGTGTGGAACCGTATCGCCAGCACGCTCAGGGTGTCATACAGCGGCACGGCGAAGATGACCAGCGGCACAAGCACGGGGAAGAAGGGGTTAACACGCGCGCCCGTGATGAACGTGGCCAGCGTTGTGCTCACAGCCAGCATGTAGCCGACGAACATGGAACCCGCGTCGCCCATGAAAATGGAGGCCGGCGGGAAGTTCAGCAGCAGGAATCCCAGCACCGCCCCCATCAGCGCCAGCACCAGGCCTGCGATGAAGTTCTGACCCGTCTGCAGGCCGAGCACCACCAGCGCGCCTCCCGTCAGGAACGCCACCAGCCCGCTCTGGCCGTCCGTGTTGTCCAGCAGGTTGAAGCAGTTGATCAGCAGCACGATCCAGACGGCGGTCACGGCCACCTGCGCCCAGGCGGCCTCGATGAACAGCGTGATGCGCACCTGCGGCAGCAGGGCGATGGCCACGGCTACCACCGACTGGCCCACCAGCTTGGGCCGCGGACCCAGGTGCAGCACGTCGTCCACCAGACCCAGGGCGGTGATGGCGACCCCGCCGGCCAGGAGGGCGGCCAGCAGCGGAAACCTTTCCGCGGCCAGCGCGACGTGGCTGTGCAGTTTCTGCGGCAGGGCGAACAGGGATGGGTTCTGCGCCCACAACCACGCCGCCGCCCCAAGCGCCAGCACCGGCACCGTGCAGCCGAGCATGATGGCCACACCGCCGCCCAGGGCCACGGGATTGGGGTGGTCCTTGCGGCCCCCCGGATGGTCCAGCAGGCCCCAGCGATGAGCCCAGCGGCGGACGAGCAGCGCAAGGCACAGGCTCAGCAGGAACGAAACGCAGAAGGCTGCCGTCAGTACCCATCTCAGCATGGCGCGGCGCTCTCCAAGCGCTGGTCGAAGCACCAGTACCATACGCGTTTCCGGCGTCCCGCGCAATGCCTCAGGCGGGCTTGTGCGCCGGAACCGGCCGCCGGACTTGCGCACGCCCGTCCCCAGCGGGTAAGACTCCCGTGGCGGGAACGGGGCCGAACCGGACGCCGAACGGAGTGCTGCTATGTCTGCTTGCGCAATCAGGATGGGTGTTGAGCCACCGGGCGCGGACCAGATCGAGGCGATGCTCCGTGCGGCTGACTTCGTCCCGATGCCCCCGGCCGCCGACCGGCGGGCCTGGCAGGCCGTGGCGGGCCGGTCCTGCGTGGCCGGGCATCTGCCCCAACTCCGCCAACGGGCCGAGCGGGCGGCCGATGCGGGTCCCGAGCCTGTGCTCGCCACTCACTACCTGGACTTCTTCCGTAGCGGAAGCCGTGCGGCCCACCGGGGCTCCGCCGGCGGACGAGTCGGGGGCCTGGCGCTGATGACAGCCGTCGAGTGCATCGAGGGCGAAGGGCGTTTCCTGGATGCCCTGCTCGATCTGAGCTGGGCCGCCGCCGAGGAGACATCGTGGATCATGCCGCCGCACCTGCCCGGCGAGCAGCGGCTGCCGAACGTGGAGGAGCCGGTCATTGACTTGCGCGTGGCCATGATGGGCCGGGCGCTGGGTGAGCTTCTCT
>JAWOCH010000302.1:0-3646 GCA_046483865.1 Candidatus Brocadiia bacterium
CACGGGTTCATTCGCGCGTTTTCAGCCGCCGCACGATGTCTATGCGGCGCACGCGCCGGCGGCTGATCCAGCGGGCAACCACCAGGAACACCATCGCCTGGACCACGGCCCGGCCATAGGTGACTGCGGAGACGATGACCGGCAGCTTGTAGAGGTCCGTCTCGTAGGCGTCGGCGATCCCAAGACAGGCGAGGTATGCCAGGGGCAGCCCCAGCGCTATGCCGATCAGCCCCAGCGGCATTATATCGTTGGTGGCGATGTCGGCAACGTCGGCGGGGTCATAGCCCAGGCTGCGCAGGCAGGCCAGGTCGCGCTCCTGTTCGCTTATGCTGACCGAGGCGGCGTTGTAGATGACTGCGAAAGCGATGACCCCGGCGGCGATGGTCTGGATGACCGCCGCGATGTTCATCATGCCGGCCACCTCCTGCTGAATGCCCTCCAGCATGGTCCGGGCACTGGTGACGGCCATCACGCCCGGCAGGTCGTCCAGCCGGTCCATCACCTGCTCGATGCGGGTTCTGTCCACTGTGGCGAGTGCGCCCGTGACGATGTCCCCCTCGCCCAGGGCGCGGGCCAGGTAATGGCGGTCGGCGTAGAGCTCCACACCCAGGTACTGCTCGGCCGTTCCACGGACGGCGACGCGCAGGTCCTCCGTGTCCCGCACGTAGGGGTCCAGCACCGGGCTGGCGCCGCGGCGCAGGGCGACCTGACGCGCCACGCGCTCCGGCACCAGCAGGCCGTCTCGCGGCATGTGGATGCGCCTCTCTTCGGTGTCGTAGACGTGGTAGAGCCGGCTGTTGCGGGGCAGCCCCATGATGACCACCCATTTCTTGCGCCAGCCGTTGCTCAGCTCCCCGCCCACCTGCAGTATGCCCTCTGCGCGGCGGACACCCTCCATCTTCTCGATCTCCAGGACGGCGGATTCGGGCCGTTCGCTGGCGAAGTCCACGCGCACGTCGGAGCGGTCCACTTTTCCGAACTGGTAGGCTATGAGCCAGTTGAAGTAGTCCATCGTGGTGGATCCCACCACGAGCATCATCGTGGCCACCGCCACGCCGAAGACGCAGAACAGCGAACGTGCCCGCGAGCGGACGGCGCTGCGGACGGTCATGCGCCAGTTCAGGGGCAGCCAGCTCCACAGGAAGCTAAGCCGCCCCGGCCGGACGGCCCGCGCGCTCGCTCCCGTGGCCGGGCGGATGGCCTGGGCGGGCTCCATCTTCAAAACGTTCCAGGCCGAGCGGGCCGCCCCCAGCATGCACATGCCGCCGCTGAGCACGAACGCCAGAACCACGGCCGAGGGATGGAAGACCACCTGCAGGGCAGGGAAGCGGAAAAAGCGGTGGTACATCTGCACGAAGCCCCCGGCCATGTGGTAGCCGCCCACTGCTCCGGCCGCCGTGCCCGCCACGGCGATGATCATGGCATAGGCGACGTAGTGGCTCACCACGCGCGGCTTGCTGTAGCCCAGGGCGCAGAGCAGCCCGATCTGGGTCCGCTGCATCTCGGTCAGCCGGTGCACGATGATGTGCACCACGACCGCCGCCACGACCAGGAAAACCATCGGCACGACCTGGGCGCTGGACTTGACCCCCTTCAGCTCCTCGGTCAGATAGCGGTTGGAGACCTGGTCGGCACGGCTGTACTTCATGTAGACCCCGTAGGGCTCCAGCTTCTCCTCGATCTTGTCCAGCACTCTGTCGGCGTTCGCGCCGGGCCGCAGCAGCCCGGTGACCTGGTTGAAGGCGTTGGTCATGTCGAAGGCGTCCTCGACGAAGCCCTCCCGGGCGAAGATGACGGCGAACCCGGCGTCGTCGGGGGCGAACTGCTGCACGTTGCGCAAGGCGTAGACGTATTCCGGGCTCAGGGCGGTGCCGACGATGCGCAGGGCCTCTTTGCGCTCCTCGATGGTGGCCTGGAAGGTGTCGCCGATGCGCAGCTTATTGGCCTCGGCGAAGCGCTCATTGACGATGACCTCCTCCCGCGCCGCGCCGGGGAAGTAGCCGCCGGTCACGATGTGGATGTCGTTGACCATCTCGTCGCGCTCGGTTGGCATGGAGACGAACCGGCCCACCACGGCGCCCTCGTTGCCGGGCACCTCCAGTGGCACGTCTTCAATCACCCTCCCGCGCGCCCGCCATACCCCGGGCACCAGCGCCACGTCGGCCAGGGAACTGCGCGGCGCTTTCTCCAGATGCACCCAGAAGTCGCCGAAGTTGTATCGCTCGTAGTAGTTGTCCCGGGAGACGAGCAGGCTGCGGTAGGTCATCTGGAAGCCCACGAAGATGGCCGTGGCGCAGAAGACCACCGCCGCCGCCGCCGCGAACTGGGCCCACACCTGGCTCACGTCGCGCAGCAGTTTCTTGTGCAGCACGTCGCCGATCAGCATGTCAGTCAGACGCTTCATGGGTGTCCATCTGCTTCCTCAGCCGGCAGGCCCTCCGGCGAGCCTACTCCGCCAGGGCTTCGAAGCCCAAGGGACGCCGGAGCTACAGTATCTGATGCGGCTGCTACCATTTCAGGTCCTTCGGCTCGACGGGAGACTCGTTGCGCGTGATCTCCTGCACCTGGCCGCTGCGCAGGTGCACCACGCGGTCCGCCATGTCGCCGATGGCCACGTTGTGGGTCACCACCACCACTGTCTTGCCGCTGTGCCGGTGCACGCGGCGCAGCACGTCGAGCACCAGCTTGCCGGTCTCGTAGTCCAGGGCGCCGGTGGGCTCGTCGGCGAGGACTACCTCCGGGTTCTTCGCCACGGCGCGGGCGATGGCCACGCGCTGCTGCTCCCCGCCGCTGAGCTGAGCCGGGAAGTGGTCCGCCCGGTCCAGAAGACCCACAAGGTCCAGCATCTCCGCCACCTCCAGGGGGTCAGGGCATATCTGTGCGGCGACTTCCACGTTCTCCCGGGCGGTGAGGGTGGGTATAAGGTTGAAGAACTGGAAGATGAATCCCACGTGCTCGCGGCGGTAGGCGGTCAGCCGCCGCTCGCTGAACCCGGCGATGTCCATCCCCCTCAGCTTGACCGTGCCCGACGTGGGCGTGTCCATGCCGCCCAGCAGGTTCAGCAGCGTGCTCTTGCCGCTGCCGCTGGGCCCGAGCAGGACGAGAAACTCCCCCTCGTAAACGTCCAGATCCAGCCCTCGCAGGGCATGCACCGTCACCTCGCCCATGGGGTAGCTCTTGGTCAGGTCGCGTGCGACGTAGAGCGGCTCCTCGGTCACGATCAGCTCACCTCCCGTTCTATGCGCTCGGGAGCGCTGTATATGTTCATCCGGTCGCCCCGTGCAAAGCCCACCAGGGTCAGTCGCCGTTCACGAGCCAGGTCCACCGCCCGCGCCGTGGCCGCGCCACGGCCGGCGACCACCGGGACGCCCTGGCGGAGGGCCTTCAGCACCATCTCGCCGTTCACGCGCCCCGTCACCAGCAGGGCGCCGCTCCGCGTGTCGGTCCTCTGCATCAGGCAGCGGCCCAGCACCTTGTCCACGGCGTTGTGCCGGCCAATGTCCTCCTCGAAGTGCAGAACGTTCGGTCCATTGGTGAAGGCGGCCTGGTGCGTGGCGCCGGTCATTTGGAAGACGGGCGCCATCACTCTCAGCCTCCGCAGCACGCACAGGATGTGTTCGGCGCGGATGCAGAACGCGTCGGCCGC
>JAWOCH010000417.1:0-12336 GCA_046483865.1 Candidatus Brocadiia bacterium
ACCTGCGCCATGCGTGGCCCCTCGTGGCACCAGGAGACCATCTTCTTCACGGCAGCGGTCGGCCCCTCGAAGACCGCCTCCACCCGGCCGTCAGGGCGGTTGCGCACCCACCCGGTCAGGTCTCTCTGCTGGGCCTTGCGCCGCGTGGTGGCGCGGAAGAAAACCCCCTGGACCCGCCCGCTGATGACCACCCTGGCCCTGGCTGTCTCGTCCGTGCTCAACTTGCCGCTCCCCGAGACTTTACAGACAGATTCGGCCCCCGTACCATGGGTTGGGTTTTCAGTTTAGGCGCGGGAACGTGCCCCTGCAAATGCGAGCGACTTCGTGGAGCGATGGGTGAGCGACCAGGAGTACAACTGCCCGCCGATCAACGACTTCGGCTGCATCGCCGATGTCTACGACGAACTGGTGGACTGGGCGCCCTATGGCCGATGGGTAGACGCCCTGGAGAGCAGACTGCGCACCTGGGGGCTGGCGCCGGGCGACTGGCTGCTGGATGCGGCCTGCGGGACGGGCCTGTCCTCGCTGCCCTGGGCGCGCCGGGGCTACAAAGTGGTGGGCGCCGACGTCAACGAACGCATGCTGCGCCGGGCCCGTCGGCGCGCGCTGGAGGAGGGGCTGGACGTGCAGTTCGCCCGACAGGACGTGACCGACCTGCGCCCCCCGCGCACCTTCGACGCCGTCATCTGCATGCACAGTGGGCTGGACTACCTGGACAGCGACGCCGACCTGTGCCGCGCGTTCTGCTCGATGCGTAGCTGTCTGCGGCCGGACGGACTGCTGGCGTTCGACAAGTGCCTTGACGTTCCGGAGTTCTACAGCGAGGACTACACCGAAAGCCGCAGCCTCTCGTGCGGCACCGCCGAGTTCAGCTACCGCTGGGATCGGGGCCGGCGGCTGTTCTGCCAGCAACTCGTCGTGCGGCGCAGTGCTGCCGACGCCGCTGCACGCACCGAGGTGACCTACCACCTGCACGCCACACCGCCGGACAAGCTGCGGCGATGGCTGCAGAAGGCCGGCTTCGAGGAGCTGGAACCGGTGGGCCAGTTCTCCATACTCGATCCAGGCATGGGCATCTTCCGGGCCGTCTGAGGCGGCGACTGCCCGTCACAGGCGCCGCTCCAGGTCGCGGCTCACGCTGCGCACCGCCGCCCTCAGCGTCTCCATCACCCCCTCGCCGTCGACCGTGGCGGCTGCGAAGTCCGGCACCCCGTGGCGATTCAGGTCCGCCCGCAGCTTCTCAATGCTCACTGTCTCGGCCAGGTCGCGCTTGTTGTACTGCACCACGTGGGGCACCGAGTCCAGGTGCAGCCCGTGCTGCTCCAGGTTCTGGCGCAGTTCCATCAGCGAGTCCAGGTTGGCATCGCGGCGTTTCGGGTCCGAATCGGCCACGAACACGATGCCGTCCGTATCGCGCAGCAGCAGCTTGCGGGTGCGGTTCGCCAGTGCCTGGCCGGGCCCGGCGCACAGGTGGAAGATGGTCTGGAAGGTGACGATCTTGCCGAACCGCACCGGCAGCACGTCTATCTTCAGGTTGGGGTCGTTTTTGGTGGGCAGGGACGCAAGCGCGCCCCGGTGCTCGCTGTCCAGGTGTTCGTAGACGTAGCGCAGGTTCGCCGTCTTGCCGCTGTGGCCGGGGCCGTAGTAGACGATCTTGGAGTCTATACGGCGTTTCTTGACGTCTATGCTGGGCATGCGGGCCCTCCGCTCCCCGAGCGGGGCAGCGCCACGGCATCCACGGCCTGCGCGCAGGGGTTCAGCCGCGCTCGGCCTCTATTTGCTGCTGATATCCGCTGGCGTCGAAGCCCTCCACCGGATCCGGCGGCAGGCCTTCCTCCAGCCGCGCCATCCACAGGATGGGGCGTACGTCGGTCAGGAACGCCTCCAGCAGCGTCCGGTTCGCCGGCAGGATCTCCTGTGCCTCTTGCTGCTCCCGCAGCCGGCTGCGATCCACCACCAGCGCCTTCGCCAGCGACACCTGCAGGGAGTCAACGCTGTGCAGCACGGCCCGGATGCGGTTCTCAAGCGACGAGCATTGGTCGATCATGTAGGCCCAGTTGCCTGCCGGATCCTCGGCGCAGACCACACCGCCGCTGACAAGTTCGCAGAAGATCTCGAACATGCTGATGTTCGGCTCAACGGCGTGGTCGTCGTCGGCGGCGTAGCGGGTGTTGAAGTGGAACCCGCCCCGGCGCCCCGTGCCGATCAGCCGGGCCACTATCTGGGCCACGTTCACGCCAAAGGCGTGGTGGCCCATGTCCACGAGCACTCCTGCCCGCTCTCCCAGGCTGTCGGCAATCTGCGTGGCCGTGCCGGCGTCCGGGATGGCCGTCGAGTACGTGCCCGGCTCGAACAGCTTGTACTCTATCAGGTGCAGCACGTCCTCCGGGGCGTCCTGGTAGACCTCCTCCAGCGCCTGGCGGACCAGCTCCTCCTGTCGCCACAGGTCCCGTTGCCCGGGGTAGTTCGTGCCGTCCGGCAGCCAGTAGGTGACCAGCCCGTGGGCGTGCTCGTGGGCGATGCGGCAGCTCACCTTGCAGTGGTCAATCATGCGCCGGCGCACCTCCGGCAGGGGGCTGCTCAGGCTGCCGTGGTGCGTGCCGGTCAGGAACAGCGTCGGGTTGACCGCGCCGAAGTCAATGCCCAGCTCGCGGGCGAACTCGCGCGGCTCGACGAACATGTCCGGCTCCACGTCCTCGAAGGCCACCCCCTGCGGCTTGTCCCAGCCGACGTGGATGGCCACCCGCGGCGCGGCGCCGGTCAGCTCGTGCACTCTTGCCGCGTCCCGCAGCTTCGAGCGCAGGTCCGGCGCGGGGGCCGGCGGCATGTAATCCCCGAACCGCCCGCCGCCGAACTCGCCGGACACCCAGGAGGGGACCTCCACCTCGAAGGCCTTCAGCTTCGCTTTGACCTGGTCTATCTCGATGCCCCTGTCGCCCAGGTCCTCGCCCAGGGCCTCGTAGCGTGCGCGGACACGGTCGTCGCTCGGAGTCGGCATGGGTCTCCCTCCTCTGGTGGACGGCGGTCCTGACAGTTTACACCATAGTTGTGGAGGCGCAAGCGGAGCGCGGCGCCGTTTGCGCCCTGAACCGGCGGGGGATATCATACACGGGCTGTCGTGGGGCACTCCGGGAGAGCATCATGGCGAACTCTGACGGTATGCGGCCGCAGGAGGTGCTGGAGGGCTACTGGCTGGGCGAGAAGCTGGGCGTCGGCGCGCGCACGGTCATCTACGAGGTGAAGCGCAGGGACGACGGCCGCATCTTCGCCGCCAAGGTCGTCATAGTGCGCAACGAAGAGGACAAGCGCGTCCTGCGCCACCTGGAGAACGAGTATGCAGTGCTGACCGACATCCAGGAGCAGCGCACAAGCGGCGTGCACATCGCCGTGCGGGCCATCGAGTTCGAGAGGATACGCAAGTGGTTCAAGACGCGCGCCGCCTACCTGATCATGGAACGCCTGGAGGGGCGCCCGTTGTCCGACTACCGGGAGTACGACCTGGACCAGGTGCTGACCATCTTCCGCCAGGTATGCCTGGGCATAGAGAACACCCACAAGGCCGGCTACGTGCATGCGGACCTGAAGCCGCAGAACATACTGGTCGGCGAGCATCTGGACGTGAAGCTGATTGACTTCGGCTTCGCCGCGCCCATCGGCAGCGAGCTTTCCTCCTACAAGGGCACCTTCGGTTACCTTGCGCCCGAGCAGGCGGGCGGGCGCGTGACCGAGAAGACGGACGTGTTCAACCTGGGCGCAGCGCTCTACTGGGTGCTGACCGGCCAGAATCTGCCGTCCATCATGCCCGGCAAGCACGAGCAGGTGGGGTTCGTGCCTGACCAGGGCGTGCCCGTGACGCCGCCGACGCGGCTGAATCCCGAGGTGCCGGCTGAGCTGTCGGACGTGGTCTTGCGCTGTTGCGAGTACGAACCGAGTAAGCGGCCGACCGCCACTGAGCTGAAACGCTATCTCCACGGTCTCCAACTGCGCATCGAGTACGGCGCGGTCAAGGGCTGAGCCATGGACGATGAGGCCCAGAGTTCCGACGGTCCGGAGCGGCCCCGTCGGCCCCTCTGGCGCCGCCTTCTGAAGTGGGCCATCCTCGGCGCGCTGGCCGCGGTCCTGTTGCTGTTCCTGCTGGTTCTCGCGCTGCCTGTAATCACCAACACGGGCATCGTCCGCCGCCGCGTCGCCGGCGGGCTCTCCGCCTTTCTGAATGACGCCCACGTCGGGCTTGACACCCTCCGCGTGAGCCCTGCCGGCCGGCGACTGGTGCTGCTGGAGGGGCTGAGCATAGCTCCGGCGGGCCAGCCGGACAGCCCCGTCGTGCGCGTCGGCACGGTGCGCTGCACCTGGTCACGTTCGGCCATCCTTGGCGGGCGGGTGCTGCTGCCGTCCGTCTCGGCGGATCAGATCCGCGTGGACGTGCGCCGGCGCGACGGTGCGTGGAACTTCCAGGATATCATGCCCGTCAGCGACGAGCCGCTGCGGCTGGAGGACCTGGTGCTGCCGCTGCCTCTCGATGCCGAATCCATCGAGCTGAACGATGTGAGCATCTCCGTCAGTGACGGGCAGATGCTGCAGGCGGAGCTGTCCGGGATCTCGGCGGACGGCAGCGCCGCGCTCCACGGCAACCTGCTGGGGCAGATGGCGTTCGAGCTGACCGTCGCGGAGACCGCCGCACGAGTCGCCACGATGGAGGCGGCCGTGGCCGAGCCCGTGCGCGCGTTCCTGGGCCTCTGGCGCGAGGGCGAACTGGTGCTCTGCACGGCCGGGGCCTGGATGGAGGGCGCCGTGCTGCGCGCGAAGGGCCTGGGGCAGATAGGCCCTCTGAGCGGCTCGGCGGGTCTGGGCGCCGAACTGGATCTGGCCAGCCTGGCGATACCGCGCGCGGACGGCTGGGCGGCGCTGCCGGGGATCATGGCCGACCGGGTCAGCCTCTCTCTCACCGGTGGGCCGGAGTATCGCCTCCAGGGCGAGAACCGGTTCTGGCTCAACCCGGCGGCCCTGTTCGCAACCGTCCAGTCGCAACGTCTGCCTGAGGCCGAGCTTGGGGGCGGGCTGGCCGCGCAGACCACCATCAGCGGGCGGCTTCAACCCGCCGGGCCTGAAGTGGCACTGAACTTTGCACAAACCGTGGCGGGATGGGATCTCGCCGCGCGCACGGCACTCAGGCAGAAGGGCATGGAAGCCGATCTGGGCGACGCGGATTTCCTGATGCACCATTGGGGTGGGGCGCGCCTCGGAGACGCGCTGTTCGGCATGACGGCGCTGGCGGGCGGCGGCCGGCTGGGCAGGGCGGAGCTGGGAATCGGCGGCGCCGAGGGCTCCGTGGCGGATGCGCACGGGTCGCTCGCGCTGGAGGCATCACTGCCCCTGGCCGACGTGCTCAGCCTCTCTGCTGACTTCTCGGCGGCCCGGCTGGCGGCGGAGGCGCCTTTCCTCAGCCCCTTTGAGATGCCCGCGCGCGCGGCCCTGCGCCTCACTGCGCGGGAGCCGTCCCGACTGGACCGGGCGCGCGTTCGCCTGCACGAGCTGTCCGGCGCTCTGGGGGCGCTCGTCCCCGCTTTCCGCATGGAGGCCGACGCGGACCTCGGCACGCGCGGCGTCACCGCCGGAGGCTCCGCTGCGCTCGACGTCATGGAGGCATCTGGCCTGCCTGCCGACGGCGTGCCGGTCGTCCAGGAGGTCGCCGGGGCGTTGGGCGGGCGGTTTGCCCTGGCCGGCCGGCTGGGTGAGGGCTTTGCGCTTGAGGCGGCGGGCAGCGTTGACCTGCCGCAGACTCAGTTTGCACATGCAGCCGCCGAAGCGTCTCTTGCCGGACTGGGTGCGCACGCCGGCCTGGCCGCTCGCCTGGATAGTGCCTTCTTCCCCTACGAGGCAGCTGCGCAGGGGCGCCTGGCGCTTTCGGAGTTGGGCGCACGGCTGGCCGGGGGGCCGGCGGGGCACGATGTCTCGGTCTCTTCGAGCGGGTTGGATGTTGCGGGCGAGCTGCGCTTCCCCGGGGCGCAGCCTGCACAGGTGACCGGGACGATGACGGCCTCGGCCCGCGGCGTGGGTGGCGCGCTCGAAAGCGCCGAGGGCGATGGAATGGCTTTCGAGCCGGTGGCCATGGAAGCCGAAGCCAGACTGGCTGCAACCCCCCTGGCGGGCGACCTGGAACTGACTGACGTGCGGCTGAAGGCGGGTGACCTGCTGATGGTCCGAGCGCCCGGGCTGGCACTGCGCGGGCTGGCGGCCGACGGCGTCGAAGGCCGCTTCTCGCTCGAACTACCCGATCTCGGCGCGCTGCCGGCGCCCTTGCGCGACATGCTGCCCGAGGTGGCGGGCCGGGTCCGCGCCGAGGGCGAGCTGAGCGGCCGGATGCCCATCGTGGACACGCTGCTGGCCGTTGCCGCCGGCGGCGAGATGCCACTGCTGGAACTCTTCCCGTTGAGCACCTTCTACGCGGAGAACGCGCCTCTCGACGGGCGGGCGCGTCTGACTGTGGACGGCCTGTCCGTTCGTCATCCGCTCTCTGGGAGCCTTACCGTGGGGATCCACGAGGGGGAGCTGACCTCCGAAGTGGCGCTCGATGACGGCGACGTGACCGCTGCGCTGGAGGCACGGGTGCCCGAGGTGGAGTTCCCCGCCTTGCCGTTGCCTCTGCGTGACTTCGTGTTCTCCTCGCGGGCGCACTTGCGCGAGTTCGACCGGTTCGAGCTGGAGGAGTTCCTCTTCAGCGGCCCGTCCGAGCTGCTGGAGGCGAAGGCGTCCGGAGGCATCGCCGGCCTGGGGGGCCTGCGCGGCGTGCCGACGCCTGCCTTCGTGCTGGAGGAACTCGACGCGACACTGCGGGCGGAGGGCGCTGTGCAGCCCGGCGGGCTGCCGATGCCGGAGGGATGGGCTGCCCGGGGCGGCATGGGCGGGCGCGCGGAAATGGACCTGGAGGGCGGCCGCCGGCTGGCCGTGCGCATGTTGCCTCAACTGGACGGCCTGGCGGTGCGTCTGGGCGACCTGGCGGCAGTCAGCGGCCTGGCGGGCACGTTCGGGCTGGAGAAGAGCTGGTCCATCCGCACGGCGCAGGCAGAGCCACCGGCCTTCAGCCAGGGGCTGGTTGCCGCGCAGCCGCCAAGCCCGGCGGCGGGCATGGGCGGGCTGGTTCCGGACTTCGGCACGGCGGCCGGGGCGCTGTCCGACACCGACGCCGGGCTGGCCCTCGATTCGGCATCCGCTCTTGGCCAGCGATTGGTCGAGGCGGTGCGAGCGGAGCTGATCGGGCGCGGATCGAGCCTGCTGGTGCCCCAGTTCTCGCTCAAGCCGCTGGGCGGCACGATGGTGGGCAGGCTGGCCTTCGCGCCGGCTGAGGGAGGACGTGAGCTTCGGCTGGACGGCGAGTTCGGGGACATTGACTTCTCCGCAATGCTGCCGCCGGAGCTGCGGGATTTCTCCGGCGACTCGACTGTCTCCGGCGGCTTCTCGCTGCGGGCCACGCTGTCGGAGGCACCTGGTACGCAGTATAACCCGATAAAGGACATCTCCGGCAGGCTCGATGTCACGCGCATAGGAGCCGACGCGCTGGGACGCGCCCTGTTGGCGCTGGATCCAGCGGGCGAACGTCCGTCCCTCGTGCGGCTGCGCAGCGCGCTCAGGCTGGCGGGGCCGCGGCGGGTCGAAGTGCGACTGGAGCGGGGCTTCGTCAGTGCCCGGGTCGACCTGCAGGGGGCGGTCGCCGGCCTGGTCAGCAGCTACTCGCTGCCCAGGTTCAACATCGCGCAACTGCTGTCCTCCGACCTGGTGCGGCGGGGTTTCGGGCGGGCGGCCATGCTGGGGCGTGTCCTGCAGGCGCTGGATGCCGATGTGTTGAAGATCGGGCCCGACGGCGGCGTGCAACTGGTGCGCGCCGGGGAAGGGGGGTGAGCCACGCATGGCAGGCAGATGGCGAACGGCGCTTTGCCTGACCGTCCTGCTGGCTGTTGCGGGCTGCGGAGGGCTGGTCGGCACGCGCATACGGGTCGAGGGCTCCCTTCCCACGCTGGAGCAACAGGTTCTCGGCGCCTGGGAGCGCACGGGGCAGGAGGTGCTGCTCCTGGCGGGCGTGCGGAGCGTGGACCCGATCACAGGCCGCCCCCAGTCGCCCCCGCCGATGACCGAGAGCGAGAAGCAGGCCCTGGAGGCGCGGCGGCGGATGGAGTTCAACCGCGATGACGTGGCGCGCTTCCGGCAGGCCGGTTACGTGGGCGAGGGACGCGAGGGCGTGTTGGTGCCCTTCGAGGAGCAGATGGAGCAGCTTCGGGCCGACGACCAGCGCCTGCACGACCTTGTGTTTGCCGTCACCGACGAGGAGAACCAGGACCGGCTGACCGTCATGCGGCGCATCGTGCGCACAAACCCCGATCTGCGGGGCGAGGAGGGGCTGGCGAGCGTCCGGCAGATACTGGCCGCGCGGTATCGCCAGGAGGCCGAGCCGGGCGCCATGATACAGACGCCCGACGGGCGGTGGATCGTCAAGGGGGAGGGCGGCGCGTGATGCTGCAGAAGGCCGCACAGGCCGCCGCGCTGCTCGTGCTGCTGGCCGGCTGTGCGCCGATGGGAGACCTGAGCGTGCGCCCCAACGTGGAACTCACCTGGCGCCCGGCCGAGTGGCACCAGCCCGTACGTCTGACCCGCAGCGCAGGTGGGGAGTTCCAGCCGGACTACTGCTCCCGGACGGGCGCACTGGCATACGTTTCGGAGCGGGAGGGCTCGGCGGACATCTACCTGCGGGAGGAGGCCGCCGAACCGCTGTCGCCCGCGCGTCGCCTGGCCGCACACGGCGCCCGTGATCTGTGGCCCCGGCTCTCGCCGGACGGGGAGCGCGTGGCCTTTGTGAGCACGCGCGCCGACAGCGGCGGCGACCTGTGGCTACTGCGGCCGGGAGGCTGGTTCCGACCCCGTGCGCCCGAACGATTGACCGACGGTCGGAGCGCCGACGACCAGCCCTGCTGGCATCCGAACGGGAAGACGCTCTTCTACGCCGCCGCGCCTTCCCCCGGCGGCCCTTACCGACTCCGCCGCCTGGACCTGGGCGGGGAACCGGTCGCCCTGAACGGGCAGGACGGCCAGATGCCGGACTGCTCCCCCGACGGCCGTTTCCTGGCCTTCGTCCGCCGGCAGGACGCCGGTGGGACGGCCCTGCACGTGCTGCGTCTGGCCGACGGGCGCACGGCGCAGCTCACGGGCGGGCCACAGATGGACCTGCACCCCTGCTGGGCCGCTGACGGAAGCCGCGTGCTGTTCACGCGCCACCCCCTCGACACGAATCGCGACGGGCGCCTGGACCAGGTTGATGCGTCCTCGGTCTACTCGGTGCGCTTCAGCGAAGGCATGTTCCAGGATGGAGTACCCCTGCCGGCTGCCCGCCAGCTTACGTCGCTGGCCACGGCAGAGAGCCACCCGCGCGCCGGCGGAGCGGGTTTCGTGTTCACCCGCGCGTCAGGCACCGGGGGAGCAGACCTGTTCATGCTCCCGGCCTCGGGCGAGATGCCCGAGCTGGCGACCGTCCCGGACTACGTCCGGTTTGCCCGCCGGGCCGATCAGCAGGCACTCGGAGCCCATCGGCGGGCGCTGGCGTGGCAGAACGCCGTGTGGGCCGCCTCCGAGTCGGCCCGCGTTGACCGGCCGGACATGGCCGGTGCAGGTGCGCAGGAAGTGGCTGCTGCCTGGCTGGCTTTGGGGCGCGTTCACGAGGAACTCGGCTACTCCGCGCAGGCGCGCCAGGCGCTTCGGAGAGCCGTTGAGACTGCGCCCTCGCCGACGCCCGTCGAGGGCGAGGCGCGACTGGCGCTGCTGGCGCTGGAGTTCGAACAGCCCGGCCAGGGGCGCCTGGAAGCGGCAAGAGCGCTGGAGGAGGACTTCCGGGCCGGCCGCTCCGATCTGGACCTGCGGCGCATCGCCGCCCTGGCGCGCGTCGAACGCGGCCGTGCCCGGCTGGCCGCCGCTGAGTATCAGCAGGCCCTGTCGGTCTTCGAGTCAGTGGCCACAGAGTACCCCGAGCAGTTGGCCGCCCGCGCAGAGGCGTTGCTGGGCGGGGCCCGTGTGTATGAGCTTGTGGGCGAGCCAGACGCCGCGCGGCGTACCTATCTGACCGTGCTGCGCCGGTTCGGCCAGATCGAGCAGGCTGCGCAGGAGGCCGCCGCCCGGTCAGTGCGCACAGTGCTGAGGGGCGGAGCGGATTTCGACCGGCAACTGAGCGAGCTGCGCCCTATGGTCGAACAGCACGGTGAAGTGCCTCTGCTGGCTGCCCGCGCACAGAACGCACTCGGCGACCTGTTCTACGAACGTCGCGACTTCGCCCGCGCCGCCACTGAGTACCAGCGTACTATCGAGCAGTTCCCGGAGCAGAGACGACAGTCGGCGGCCGCCTACCTGGCCCTGGCGCGCATCCGGACGGATCAGAAGGACTACGAGGAAGCCGTCCGCCTGCTGGACGAGATGGAGCAGTCTTACAGCGGCCGAGGTGGAGCGCTGCGGCGTAAGGCGCATCAGGGCCTGGTTCGTTCCCTGCTGCTCAGTGCGCAACGGGCGAAGGAACTGGGCGACTGGCCCCTGGCCCTCGACACCTACAAGACGTTGGCCGAGACGGAACGGGACTCCGCGGCGGCCCGGCACGGGATGGTCGAGTGCTACTACCAGCTCGGGCGGACCGAGGAAGCCATCTTGCGCTACCGGGAGCGCCTGGAGGCGGGAAGCGGCGATCACCTGGCCCGCTACGCGCTCGCCCTGGCCTACAGCTACCACGGCCCGACGGACTGGGTCGGTTCGTCTGCACTGACCGGCCGTCGAGTGCGCATCGACCGCGAGGCCCTGTCGGTGTTGGAAGAGGCCATACGCGCCGCGCCGGACGTCCCGTACTACCACCAGTTGCGCGGGTTCCTCCACAACCGGCTGGCGGTCGCGGAGGAGAGTGAGGACGACCGGCTGGCCGCCCTGGATGCCTACCTCGCAGCGCTGGGGCTGAGCGATCCCGAGACCGACCCCGCGAACTATGCCAACGCGTTGTTGAACGTGGGTGAAGGCTATGCCCTCGTTGAGCGGCCGGCGGCGGCCTATCCCTACTACCGGCGCGCGCTGGGGGCCGGCTTCCGCATCGAAGGGCAGCAGGGCCGCACGGCCCTGCGCAACGTCTCCCGCGCAGCGATGGCCGCCGGGCGCTATGACCACGCCGCTGAACTGCTCGACAAGGCCCTGGGTCTGCTGCCTGACTCGGAAGTGGACGTGCAGGCGCTGCGGGAGCGGGCGGAACTGCTGGACCGGCTCGCCCTGGCGCATCACATGGACGGTGACTACCGGGCCGCCGCCGATGCCTACCGGCGCTACGCCGATCGCGTGGAGCAACTCACCGAGGCGGACCCGCGCTCGGCGGGCGCGTACAGGCGGAACCTGCTGCGGGGCTCGCGCAACCTGGCCGTCAATCTCTACCTGGCGGCCGAGCGCGGAGGCGCCGGCGAGGAGGCCCTCAAGCGTGCCTACTCGCTGCTGCAGGAGGCGCTGGAGCGGCTGAAGGCGGTGGGCATCGTCCGGGTGGAACAGGAGGCGGGCGGCGGGCTGATCAATATCAGCGTGGACGTGGCCCTGGGCGAACGCACAGGGCCGGCCGCGTTCGACGCGGAAGCCGAGCGGCGACTGCTGTTCACCTACGCCGCGCGCATCTGCGCACTGGCGGGCGACTATGCCGCCGCTGCCGACTACCTCCAGCGCAAGCTGGCCCTCTACCCGGAGCTGGCCGAGGACACCGAACGGGTTGACCTGCTGACCGAGCAGGGCATCGTCCGCAGCCAGGCCGCCGGATACCTGGTCGCGGAGGGAAACCTTGACGCAGCGGCGCAGCACCTGGGCGAGGCCGTGCGACTGGAGGCGCTGGCGGGCAACCTGGAGGGCAGGGCGGCGGCGGTGGTCTCGCTGGGGCGCGTGGTCCAGCGCATGGCGGGGGCCGACGCCGAACTGCTCCGCACGACCATCGCCATGCACCGCGAGGCATTGGATCGAATACGTGCCGACGGCTCTGAACGCCTGGCGCCGGCCGAGGCATCCCTGGCGACGGGACTGGCTGCGCTGACCGAACTGATGGAGGCCGGCGATGCGTGAACGCACCGCGCTCACAGCTCTGCTGGTCGTAACGGCTTGCGCGCTGCTGGCGGCCGGGTGCGGGCCGCTCGTGGAGATCCGGGCGACGATTCGCGCCGACGACCTGACGCGGCTGGAGCGGGAGGTGCTCGGCGGACGCGGGACGGTGGCGCCGGCGCGATTGCTGCTGTCCCTCGAGCCCACCGTGTCGGAGACGGCCGCCGATGCCGAGAGCTACCGGCGGTTGGCTGAACG
>JAWOCH010000421.1:0-7811 GCA_046483865.1 Candidatus Brocadiia bacterium
GAGACCGTCCGCCTGCTGGTCCGCCGGCACAGCCGCCGCCACCCCCAGGACGAGGCGCTCTCGGCGGGCCCGGGCCGTCTGAGCCGTCCCGCGCGGCGGGCCATCCTGGAGGACTACCGCCGCAACGTGCCCGTCGAGCAGATCGCCGATCGCTACAGCCGCTCGCGCTCCAGCATCTATCGCATTATCAACCAGGAACGCGCCCGCGACCTGCTCGAGAAGGAGGTGGATTACGTCGCGGAGGACTCCTTCTCCGAGCCGCAGGCGGAGCAGCGGATCGCCGGCCCCGAGTGGCGCGCGGTGATGCGTCTGCTGGAGGCGCAGGCGGCCGAGCCGCCGGCCGAACCGCCGCTGGAGGCCCGCCAAGAGAGGGTGCTGTTCCGCTGCTACAACTACACCAAGTGGTTGCTGGCCGAAGGACAGAAGCAGCTCAACCCGCGCCGGTACGTCTCCGGACGGCTGGTCGGACATCTGGAGGAGATGGCTGACCGGGCGGGGCGCATCCGCCTGGCGCTGCTGCGTGCATATCGGCCCCTGGCCGAACGGGTGGCAAGGCAGCACGGAGCCGCCGACGCGGGTGAGTTGGAGCAGGAAGCCCGCTCAGCCCTGGCCCGCGCGATCAAGCAGTTCGACTATCGGGGCAGGGGGCGTTTCCCCGCCTACCTGCGGCTGGACTTGCAGAAACGCTTCGCCCGGCTGCCGGCCGAGGAAGAACCGTTGCTGTAGAGCGGCCACCGAGGCAGCCCGCACGCGGCCACGACAGAGGGTGGCCCTCCAGGAACCGTCTCCGCCCGATGGACGTGGTCGGTGACGTGCCGTTGGAGGGACGCGCTTCTGCGCGTCCGCTTGTGCTGCAGACAATGGGTAGGTCCGGCGTCCCCGCCGGACCAGGCGCGGCGAGACGCCGCGCCTACCTGACGGAGGGGGACGGCCACGCGGAAGCGTGGCCCTCCAGGCGCAGGGTCATTCAATTCTCTGGCTGAACCGACCTGAACTGCCGAGTTGCTGCCCGAGGAGGGACCTGGCCTATGTGGCACGGCCGCCCTCGGCCGTGATCCGTCTTCTGCCCCCAGCCGAGGGCGGCTGGGCTACACACTGTGCGGGTTCTGGGCCGGGGGAACGTGCGCTGCTGACGACTTTTGAATGACCCTGCTCCACGCCGCCGACGCCTTGCGTGCCCCGGCGGGCCGCTCTACAATGCCCATCGGCTGAGGCCAGACCGCTTCCGGGACAACCACCACATGCTGCTTCCCTTCCTCCTGTGCGTGCTCATCGTCTACGTGCCTATGCCCACGTCGGCGGCGCCGCCGACGCTGTGGGCGGGCATGGGCGGCGTGCTTTCAATCGCCCTGCTCCACGTGGCGCTCTGCTGGATGGGCAGTCTGGTGGCCATCTTCCTGCTGAACCGGGACGGCCCGGCCGCGGAGATGGGCGCCAGCCGCGTGTTCACCTTCCTGAAGGGTCTGATGGTTGGCCTCACGGCGGCGGCGGTGTTCGGGCTGGGCTGGCCCGTGGTCGTCGAGCGCCTGTTGGGGGCGCGCCGGTGGCTTGTGCTGGCCGACGACCTGTTGCTGATGCTCCCAGCGCTGGCCATGGCGGTGACCATCATGGGGTTCCAGGCCCGCGTGGAGCGCCGACAGGGGCGCGTCTCGATAGGCATCGGGCGGTATCTGTGGCTGCGGTTCCGGATCGAGCTGGGCGTGGTGCTGATGCCCTGGGTGGTGCTGGTGCTGCTGACCGACCTGGCGGAGAGCGTCTTCTGGCACAGCCCGCACGGCGAACTGGCCGGCACAGCCGCCACGGGGCTGATCCTGGTGGGACTGGTGGTGGCCAGCCCGGCGCTGCTGCGCGCGGTGTGGCGTACGACGCCACTGCCCGACGGCGCGCTCCGGGAACGGCTGGAGGCCTTCTGCCGCCAGCACGGTTTTCGATGCCGGGACATCCTGCTGTGGCACACCCATCACCATCTGGCAAACGCCGGCGTCATCGGGCCGACTCCGCTGCTGCGCTACGTGCTGCTGAGCGACGCGCTGGTGGCCCGCTGCTCGGCCGAGGAGGTGGAGGCGGTCTTCGCCCACGAGATCGGCCACATCCGGCACCATCACCTGGCTTTCTACCTGGTCTTCGCGCTGGGGTTCCTTTGTTTCTACGCGGCGGTGGTGGAGGCGCTGGCGGCAGCGGGGTTGATGCAGCCGCTGGGGCACCTGCTGGCGTTCGACATGACGCTGCCCCAGGCGGTGGCCATGCTCGCCTTCGCCGCCTTCTACTGGGTGGTGGGATTCGGCTTCGTCTCGCGGCGCATGGAACAGGAGGCGGACCTGTTCAGCGTCGCCGAATCGGCCGACCCGGAGGCGTTCCTGCGTGCGCTGGACAAGCTGGGCGCTCTGAGCCACGCCCCGCGGCGGCTCTCGTTCTGGCGCCACTTCAGCATCCAGCGCCGCATCGAGTTCCTGCGCCGGGCGGCGGAGGATCCGTCCGCCCGCCGCCGGTTCGCCCGGAGCATACTCGCGCTCAAGCTCGGCTACCTGGCCGCCTTCGCCGCCTGCCTCACGTGGCTCATCCTCGCCCGGCCCGGCCTCTTCGGGGTGTAGAGAGCGCCCTTTCCTCAGCCGGCCGGGGAGCGCCCCGAGACTGCGCGTTGCCCCATCCCGCGTGTTGCCCACGCGGGCAACCCGGCCTGATAGGCAACATGGCGGCCACGGGCGCGCGCGAGGCTGCGGACCGCAGTGTGACAGGCCGGCGAATGGGGGCTATAATGGACTGATTGGAGTGATGAGCAGTGCGCAGGTGCCGGAGCAGGATATGGAAAGGGACAGACTGAACCGCAGGGAGTTCATGCGCATTGCCGCCGCCGGGGCCGGCGCGGCAGCGCTGCCTTTGGCCGCCGCATGTTCGGCCCGCGCCGACCAGGGCGGCGGACTGAGCGACCACGAGGCGCTGGCCTACGAGAAACTGGGCGGCGCCGACGTTGGCTGCATGCTCTGCCCGAACCAGTGCATCATACCCCCCGGCGAGCGGGGCAACTGCGGCGTGCGCGAGAACCAGGAGGGTAAACTCGTCTCATTGGTCTACGGACGGCTCTGCTCCGCCCAAGTGGACCCCATCGAGAAGAAACCGCTGTTCCACTTTCGGCCCGGCACAAAGGCGTTCAGCATCGCCGCGCCCGGATGCAACGTGGAATGCCAGTTCTGCCAGAACTGGCAGATCAGCCAGGTCGCCCCTGAAGACGCCACCACCCGCCATATCCCGCCCGAACAGATCCCAGACCTGGCCCGCAAAGGCGACTGCGACAGCATCGCCTTCACCTACTCCGAACCCACGGTTTCCTTCGAGTACACCCTCGATGTCGCCCGCGCCGCCGAGGGCACCGGCGTGGACTGCGTCTCCATCACCAACGGCTACATCCAGGCCGACCCCATGAAGCGGCTCTGCGAGCACCTGGCGGCGGTCAAGATTGACCTGAAGGCATTCACCGAGAAGTTCTATCGCCGCTACGTGCGCGGCCGGCTCCAGCCCGTGCTGGACACCATCGAGCTGCTGGGAGAGCTGGGGATGCACACCGAGCTGGTCGTGCTGCTCATTCCGGGGCTGAACGACGGCGAGGAGGAGATCAAGCAGATGAGCCGGTGGCTGGTCGAGACGGTCGGCCCGGACGTGCCGATGCACTTCAGCCGGTTCCATCCCGCCTACAAGATGACCAACCTGCCCCGCACGCCGGGGCGGACCGTCGAGCGCGCCTGCGAGATAGCGCAAGAGCAGGGCGTGCACTACGCCTACGCGGGGAACATGCCGGGGAACAAATACGAGAGCACCTACTGCCACTCCTGCGGCAAGATGCTCATAGAGCGCTTCGGCTTCCGGATAGTGCGCGAACAGATCGCCGGCGGCAAATGCCCCGACTGCGGCACCCAGATCCCCGGGGTGTGGGGGTGAGTACATAGCTGGTTGACAGGGAGGGCTGTGCGCCTATAATGGATGACTGTGGATATACTCACAGGACCTCGACGCCTTGAAGTCACCGTCTGGGATAGGCTAAGCTTGCTCGGTGTCGGGGTTCGGTGGTGTACCGAGGCAGATCATACGGAGCGCACAGCAGGATAGGATGGCCTGCACTCTCAGTTTGCTGCAGGCGGACCGGCAGGTGAGCGCAAACCATGCTCTTTCCGTTGGAGGCCCGGCTGATGCCGGAGATACGTAACAGCGCTGGAGACGGCCAAGCCCGGCGTGGTCTGCTCAAGAAGGTCATCAAGGGCAGAAGCGTGACGCTGACGCCTGCTCAGAGAGACGAGATAAAGCGGATCCGCGCCTGGGAGAAGGACCACCCCAGCGACGAGAAGGTCGGGGGGCGTCTGCTGCCCGGTTAGGCAGGGATCATCGGCTGTTGGGTTTCAGGAGCCGCCTCAGGCTGGGCGGCTTTCTCTTTGTGTGGACCGCTTGCAGGATGCTGAAAGACTGCACAGCTTCCGGCCGGCCGAGACGACTCGACATCACCGAGCCTGGTTTCTTCAAGTTCATCGAACAGGATCTGTGGCGGAGCTCCCCCTGCTTCCAGCACGCACAGCCCATCCACCGCATCTGCACGCTCTGGCGGAAGATGGGTGTGGGCACTTTGTACGTGGAGCACCTGAACGCTGGGGAGCATGTGCAGCAGGAGCTGGACGCGGTCAGCCGACGGATAGGCAAAGCAGTCAAGCCTCATCTGGTGCGTGTGTCGGCCTTCTTCGGCCGGGTCCGCCGACCAGTGGCGCAAAACCGCTACCTTGGGTATGCCGCCGTGTTGCGGCTGAGACTGGCGCCCAACACCTGGCGTTCCTATGTGATTGACGCCGTCGTGCGTGCTCCGTCCACGATGACGGAGGCCGAGTTGCAGCCGGCCTATCTGATGAACAACTACCTGCATTCCGCACGCGAATACGCTGGCCAGCTTGCAGACCGTCAGTACACTGTTCTGGGCACTCTCTTCTGCCAGCAGAACAACCTCACTTCCATCTGCGCGCACGCTGCGCTTCGTATGGCGATAAGCAATAGCTGCGCGCCCGATGCATCCCCGCTGACGACCGAGCGAATCAACGAAATCCTCGGCGTAGACCATTCGGACAAGCCGTTTGGGCAGGCACCGGGAGAGCCAGTCCACCACGGGGGGCTCGATGAGAAAGCCATCTGGGAGTGCGCCGAGCAATGCGGCTTTGCGCCGAAACGATGGGATTTCTTCGCGAACCCCAACATCGAATACCACGATGTGGTCTATCCTATGGTTGAATCTGGATGTCCCACGCTGCTCGAGTTCACGACCATCCCCGGGCAGTATAGTCACGTGGTTCCAGTTTTAGGTCACACGCTCAACACCGATGCATGGGCGCCCCAGGCGGAACCGGCTTACTCGCGCTATTCCCCGGTGTTTCCACCCCACATCTCAACCAGCAGGTGGGTAGACCACTTTATCATCTCAGACGACAACTTCGGCCCCTATCTGTGCCTTCCGGTGCTGTCGCTCAGGAAGCGGACAATCCCTCGCTGGGACAGCCAGTTCAGAGCTCGGAAAGCTATCGCCCTGTTCAGTCAAAGGGTGGGCTATACGTCGGTGTCCGTTGAGAGAAAGGCCGCCAGCGTCTACTGGTTCGTCTTGAAGGAGCTCTCCAGTGGAACCGCCACTTCACGGGTGAAAGAGCAGATCTTCACCCCTGTCTGGCGGGCCGTTGACGACCCGAAATACCACAGGCCGAGCCCGGTCATGCGGATGGTCCTTAGCGACAGGGACGCCTATCTGGACCATCTGCGGCAAACCATCTACGGGCGGGAGGAGCTGCCGACCGATATAGCGGCGCGGTTGATGGACCTGGAAGGTCGGTTCTGGGTCTGCGAAGTGACCCTCCCCGACCTGTACACCGGAAACAAGACGAAGCTCGGAGACATCCTCATCGGTGCGGGCCGACCAGAAGCTGAGCAAGACGATCCGCCTCTGCTGATGGCGCGGATGAGGGGGCTTTTCCTCTTTCCTGAAGCCGGGAACCTACTAATCCTGTTCGACCCCCACGTCGCGGTCCATACCCCCTTGCTCCGCCTTGCGTCCCCTGTCTCGCCCAGTATCGAGTGGTAGCATCTCCCGGAGGATCGGCGGACTGACGCGGACGAGTTGTGTGTGTCGTTCGGTGTGTGTCCCCTCAGCCCAGCAGGCACACGCCGAGCTGCTGGAGGAAGTAGCCCACCGCCTCCGGAACGAGTTCCAGAGGCTCCACCAGCGCGCATAGGTCGGTGCGGAAGACCAGCGCGAGCAGCGCGCCTATGCTCAGGAACGGGCCGTAGGGCATGACGTGCTCGTCGCTGAGAATCAGCAGCGGGATGCCGTAGAGCAGGCCGATGAACGGGGCGAGGAAGAAGGCGGCGACCACCACCTTCCAGCCGAAGAACGCACCCAGCATGGCCATCAGCTTCACGTCGCCGAAGCCCATCGCCTCACGCCGGAAGATGGCCGCACCCACCACGGCAGCGCCCAGCACCAGCACGCCCCCGCTCAGCAGCCCGATCAGGCTGCCCAGCAGTCCGTCCACGCGCGCTATGCCGGTCAGGGACTCGAACGTGTGATACGGCGCCGCCCCACGGTGCAGCCCCGGGATGAGGAACCCCGCCAGCAGGCCGCCCAACATGCCGAAGAACGATATCTCGTCCGGGATGATCAGCCACTCCATGTCCACCGCGCTGGCCACAATCAGCAGGCTGGCCACGAGCATCATCAGCACGATCTGCCCGCCGTCGGTGCCGACCTGGATTCCCTGGCGGAAGTAAATGAGGGCGAAGATCAGCCCCGTCAGCAACTCGACCATGGGATAGCGCCAGGAGATGGACCCGCCGCAGTCGCGGCAGCGCCGCCCCAGCATCAGGAAGCTGAGCACGGGGATGTTGTCATGCCAGCGGATCTGATGGCCGCAGTGGGGACAGATGGAGCGGCTGGGTTCCCCGACGCTCAGCCCGCGCGGCAGGCGCCAGATCAGCACGTTCAACATGCTGCCCACCGCGCAGCCGAGCACGAAGACCCAGGCGAGGATGAACCACTCGAATCCGGGCGGGAAGGATACGGGCAACGGCGTCCTCCGTCTAATGGCCGATGCGGGGCGCCCTGGCCGGGGCGGCGTCAGTCCTGCTCTACGATAAGCAGTCGCCCGAAGTTGCCCGGCCGGCGCTCCTGCCGCCCGCGGCCCGTCCAGCTCAGCCGCAGGACCTCCTCCCCCTCCTCGTCGTAGCTGCTGAGGGCCAGGTCGAAGCCGATCACCGACGGACGGCCCTCGACCTGTGAGAATACCGACCACGGGATGGCGCAGTCAACCCGGTAGCCCGTGTCGGTGCGGACGGCGGCGGCCTTCACCTTCTCGGCCACGTCGCCCCGGCCGTCCAGCTCCGGCTCCGCGTCGGGATCGTCGTAGGGATAGACGCTGAACCAGGTCACGCCTCCGGAGTAGCCGCCGGTGCCGATCTCGCGCGGCTGCCGCCCGTCGAGGAATATGCGCAGGTTGTCGCGGTAGTCGTCCGTCGCGCCCTCGGTGGCGCGCAGCAGGTCGTCCTCCACGTCGGCCCACACATAGAGGTTGTCCTCGTCGTAGCTGGCGCGGAAGTCGAAGCTGTGCCCCTCGGCCATGTCGCCGGAGGCCACCAGCGGATGCATGGGCGACGGCACGTGGGTTGCGCCGGTGCGGCGGCGGTCGGGCTCCAGGTCGCCGCTCTCGGCCGGGACGGCGGCCGCGGCGACGTGGCTGAAGTGCTCCAGCCGACGCGTGCCGTCATAGTGGACCGCAGCGTCCAGCGTGAACGCTTCAAGC
>JAWOCH010000039.1:0-5343 GCA_046483865.1 Candidatus Brocadiia bacterium
GTGCACCCGTGGGATCCACTGGATCTCTCGGAGGAGCTGAGCGCATATCTCGTACTTGGAGTAGAGGACGGAGGCCGGGAACGATGTGGGGGCAGTCGAAGCAGGTCCTTCTGGCGATTATCTGTTCGTGCGCACTGATGGCGGCGTCGCTGGGCAGCTCGGGTTGCGCCTACATGTCGCGCCGGGGCAACGACGCACTGGATATCCTGGACGTGGGGGTGAGCACCTCCAGCGAGCCGCGCTTCGCGCTCTACATCGGCTTCCTGAACGTGCTGAGCGTTGGCTACTCGAACGTGGACGGCACGTTGGTAGGGCTGGGAGGCCGACACGCGGGCCTCGTGCCGATGCGCCAGAACGCGGGCGGTGTGCTGCTGTGGGGCTACGAGCAACTTGGCTACGAGGAGTTCGACCCGGCTGATCCGGCGTCCCCGCCGTCCTGGCGCGTCGGCGTGATCGGCCTTGCAAAGGGCCCGGCCCCGCCAAAGGAGCAGGTGGTGAACTGCCCGAAACTGCTGCACCTTGGGTGGGTCGGCCTGACGCTGAATTGCCGCTTAGGGGAGCTGGCCGACTTCCTGCTGGGTTGGACTACTGTGGATATAATGGGTGACGACGCGGGCTGAGCGTTGCCGCTCTGTATCGCTGAGCCGCATCCTTCAGGCTGAGGAGGAAGCTGTGGCGGGGGAGAACCTGGGCGTCTGCGGGGAGTGCCAGAGACGCGTCCCAGCGGAGCACATCATCCGGGACGGGCAGGTCTACCTGCGCAAGAACTGCCCGGACTGCGGCCCGAACGAGGCGCTGATCAGCACACACGCGGCGGCATGGCAGCGCAAACGGGAAGTCTGCCACTACGAAGGCGAACCGATCGCCTGCTCGCTGCGCTGTGAGTCGTGCGATCGGAGCATACATCACCCGCGGATGGTCTTTCTGGACGTGACCAATCGCTGCAACATGAACTGCCCCATCTGCATCAACAACACGCCCGGGATGGGTTTCGTGTTCAACCCGCCCTTGAGCTACTTCGAACGGGTGCTGACCTGGCTGGCGCAGATGGACCCGCCGCCGCTGGTGCAACTCTTCGGCGGCGAGCCGACGGTGCGGGACGACCTGCTCCAGATCATCCAGATGGGACGGGACCGCGGGTTGGACATGCGCGTGGTGACCAACGGCCTGAAACTGGCCGACGAGGAGTACTGCCGGCGCCTGTGCGAGTCGAAGGTCCACGTGCTCATCGCGTTTGACGGCCACGACCGCGACATATACCGACGCCTGCGCGGCAACGCGGCCGCCTATGACAAGAAGCTGCAGGCGCTGGAGAACCTGCGTAAGCACAGCCGGCACAAGAACACAATCATGTGCTGCGTGGCCCGCCACATCAACGACGTCCACATGGGTGGACTCATCCGATACTGCCACGACAACCGCGATCACATTAAGTGCATGCACCTGATCCCGCTGACTGAGACCTGGCAGCCGGGCGAGTTCGAGACCGACGTGGCCACCACGACGGAGGACGTCGAGGCGATAATGGACGCCGCCTTCCCTGACGAGCGATGCGAGTTCGTGCCGGCGGGCATCACGAAATACGTCCAGCGGGCCGCCCGGTTCATCGGCTCGGGAGCCAGACTGAAGTTCGGCGGGGTGCATCCCAACTGCGAATCGGGCACGTACCTTCTGTCCGACGGCGAGCGCTACCATCCGCTGGGCAGTTATCTGAAACGGCCGCTCCTGGAGGTGGCCGAGCAGTTCGTGAGCCGCGCCCGCAAGCTGGACGAGAAGCTGGCCGGCCTGGATCCGGACCGCTGGACCCATCGCTGGCGGGGGCGGTTGCTGGTGCTGAGTTCGCTTCTGCCGCTGCTGCTCCGCTCGCTGGACAGCCGCAAGATCCTGCGCGGCAACCGCCTGATGGCTGTGCTGCGCATCCTGGGCGGCCTGCTGGTGGGCAAACGCCTGAAGGACCAGCTCCGCAAGCACACGAACCTTCAGGACGCCATGCTGATGATCGTGCTGCCGTTTGAGGAACCCGACTCGATCGAGTCGGCGCGCCTGCAGAACTGCTTCGCCGGCTTCGCCTACATAGATCCCGACACGGACGAAGTCACCACCATGCCCGTGTGCGTCTGGGGTATCTACCAGCGGGACATACAGAGCCGGATCACGGAGAAGTACGGCGAAGATGAAGTAACGAGCGTTGCGAGAGGGGGGCAAACCACCGGTGCCACTTGAGGACGAAATACTCGACCTGTGCCAGAGTTGCCGCCATGACGCGGAGCGGGTCAGCCTCGCGAACGTGCGCAGTCACGTTGCGGGGCTCGACAGGCGGGTGCCGCTGACCGACGGGCGAAGCGTCCCCTACACGAACCTGGACAACGCAGCCACCACTCCCCCATTCACCACCGTACTGAGCTGTCTGGAGCGCTTCGCGCAGTGCTACAGCAGCGTCCACCGGGGCAGCGGGTTCAAGTCGCTGTTCAGCACGCACGTCTACGAGCTATGCCGGAAGACCGTGGCGGAGTTCATCGGCGCCGACCTGGACCACCACACACTCATCTTCGTCCAGAACGCCACTCACGCCCTCAACAAGCTGGCCCGGCGCATCTGCCCGGCCGGAGGCCACGTGGTCATCTCCACCACGATGGAGCATCACTCGAACATGCTGCCCTGGCGTCGGCTGGGGTGCACGGTTGAGTATTCGGGTGTGCGACCCTCCGACGGGAGCCTGGACATGGCCGAGCTGGAGCGGCGCGTTCGGGCGGCCGCCGGCCGGCTGTGTCTGGTCACGGTGACCGGCGCGTCGAATGTAACGGGGATAATGCCGCCGCTGCGCCGCATCGCCCGGCTGGCCCACGAGCACGGCGCCCTGGTGGCGGCAGACGTCACGCAGCTTGTGCCCCGCCGCCCCCTGCGGATGGGAGCGCCGGATGATCCGGAACGGCTGGACTTCATCGCCTTCAGCGCACACAAGATGTACGCTCCCTTCGGCTCCGGCGTGTTGGTCGGTCCCCGCCGGGTCTTCGAGCAGGGAGAGCCGGATATGGTCGGCGGAGGCACTATCCACGCCGTGACCACCGAGCACGTGCACTGGGCGGAGCCCCCGGAGCGGGACGAAGCAGGGACGCCCAACGTCACCGGCGTGGTGGCCCTGGCCTCCGCCGTGCAGACATTGCGCAGCATTGGCATGGAGGAAGTGGCGGAGCATGAGCGCGCCCTGACCCGGCGCCTGCTCAGCAGGCTGCGCCCGCTGGAGGGGTTGCGGCTCTACGGGCCGGACTCACTGGAGGCAGAGAGCGACCGTATCTCCGTCGTGCCCTTCCAACTGGAGAACCTGACGCACGGACGGGTGGCTGCGGCGCTCGGGTTCGAATGGGGCATCGGGGTGCGCAACGGCTGCTTCTGTGCCCAGCCTTACTTGCGAGAGCTGCTCGGCATCCCCCCGCGCGACATGGGCCGAGTCGTGGACGCGCTGGTTGAGGGCAGGCACGCCGCGGCGCCCGGGCTGGTCAGGGCCAGTTGCGCGGTGTACAACACGCCCGAGGAGGTGGACTACCTTGCGGAAGCATTAGAGCGGTTGATCGCCGATGGCCCGCGGCAGCGCTACGTACTGCATCCGGAATACGGCGATTACGTTCCGGAAGGAGTGCCGTTCCAACTGGAGGACTACGTCCGGCTGTAACGGACGTCAGGCGTGAACCGCCTGGTCAGCCGCGTAGTGCGCAGATATCTTCTTGAGCACTTCGTTCTTGTGGCGGCCCCAGGCGCAGGCCGGCACGGTATCAAGCCGATCCTCGGCGGGGTCGTAGTAGACGAAGGCGTTCGGGCACCGCTCCAGGCGCTGTGTCTCCAGCGTGGCGTCGTCCTCGAACGGCAGCACGATCAGTTGCAGCGCGTTGGCGCAGGTCAGGTGCCGCCGCAGCAGTTCCCGCCGTTCCTTGCCCAGAAGAAGCCCCGCCGTCAGTGCCGCCGCGTGCCACAGCTTCCCCGGCCCGCGGCCCCGCAACATGCGACTGACCCGCAGGTGACCCAGCACGGCCCGCCCGGCGCCCAGCCAGGCGCGCAACGTCAGCCAGCTCTCCCGCAGCCCGAGTGCGGCGAGCAGACGGCCGCGCCGGCTGTCCCGCAGGCACTGTTCGGCCCGGGCAAAGCGTTCCTCCGCCTCCATCAGGGAGCGCATCACATCCGGCAGCGCACCCTTGATGAACCGCGACAGGGGCACGTAGTGCTCGCCGTCATTCACCAGCAGATACATGCTCTCGCAGTTCGGGTGGGCGCCCATGAACGGTGGCCTCTTCAGGCGCAGATACTCGATCAGCCGCGGCATGGCGCCGAACACCCCCGCCGGCACGAAATCGATGCGCTCTCCACCGAAGCACTGCTCCAGCAGCAGCTCTATGTCCTCGACGGTCACGCGCTCCGGTTCGAGGCAGAAGTCGTCCTCGTCCCAGCTTTGCACGAGGGGCATGAAGTAGACGCCGCGGATATTGCCGCGCAGCTTATGGCACAGGGACAGCAACTCGGGCAACTCGTCCTCGTTGAAGCCTTTGGCCACGCAGGTCATCAGCGCAACCTTGGCCTTTGGCAGGTCGCGCAGGTTCTCGATGGCCTGCTCTTTCAGCTCAAGTGCCTTCTCACTGCCGCGCAGCACCCGATAGGTCCGCGGTCTGGCGCCGTCGTAGGCGATGAGTATGGTCGTCCGGCTCTCGACCAGCCGCCGGCAGTAGTCGGCGTCCGCAAGGCGGAGCCCGTTGGTGACGACGCGCACCGACAGCCCGTATGACCGGGCCATGCTGATGATCTCGAACAGGTCCTTGCGCACCGTGGGCTCGCCCCCGAAAAGCTGAACCGGCGGCCTGGGACTGTAGTGCTGCAGCCGACTGAAGACCTGCTCGAAGTAGTCGAGCGGCGGCTCGAAGGTGAACCCCATGCTCGGCGTGTTGTTGATGCAGATGGGGCAGTTCAGGTTGCAGCGGTTCGTCACGTCCAGGAACACGAAGCTCGGCTTGGTCTTGTGGGGGCAGTCCAGGCACTCCAGCCGGCAGCCCACATAGTCACACTCGCCGTCGAGAGAGCGCTTCGTACGGTAGCGGCGCGCATCGGAGGAGATCAGCGTGCGCGTCTCACCGCATTCCGGGCACTGCTTGACCAACCACACGCGCCCCTCCTCGTCCCGCGGCTCCGCAGGGACCAGCTCCCCACACCTGTTGCACGCGGAGCGATTCATACCACCCCCTTCTGATACCTCGACCTGTCACGTTCCTCATTGCGCCCGGCAGGCCATGCGGACCCGTCCCGCTTCGACCACGAGCACGGGCCCTGCCGACCTGACCGTCGGCCATCATACCACCAACG
>JAWOCH010000018.1:0-4597 GCA_046483865.1 Candidatus Brocadiia bacterium
CTCAGGGAAGTCAGCCTCCGCCAGCAAACCCAGCATCTGAGCGAGGCTTGCCTGCGTGTCAAGCTCCGCCAGTGAGCCGCGGGCTACGTGCAGGAAGTGCGCGAAGTCCCGATCCGTTCCGCGACCGTGTCCTTCGGCGATGTTGGAGGCGACCGATACCGCTGACCTACGGATCTGCGCGGTCAGGCCGAACCGTTCCTCAGCCGGAAACGCGGCTGACGCTTCGTAGACCTGGCGGGCAAGAAGCATCGCCTTGCGCCACAGTTGCAGGTCGCGGGGTAGTTGCGGACCCGTTGCGGGGCGCCCGAACTCTCTGTTGCCTGCTCGCCACTCACGACCGTATTGTCGTCTTTGCGCGAAGCGATCCACAAGCGACAGACTACTGGGCCTTGAAGATCGATTCACTGGGTTCGGTTGGTGCTCCGATGGGTGAAGACGACCCTGGAGTGCGGCGCCTTGGCGCCGCTCTGGAACCCGGCGGTGTGCCGCCGGGGAGCGCGGAAAGGCGGGGCAGGCCCCGCGACGGGAAGGCGGTGGGAAGCCACCGCACTCCAGAAGCCGGTCTCTCGCTGCCGCACGGATTACTGCGAAACGCGACGTTGAAGCTGCACTACGTCCCAACTACAGACATTGCGCCCAAACTCCTGCATGGCGTGCACGTCGTCGCCGTCAACTCCCGGCCTCTCGACCCGCTCGGCGCCGTCCGCCCGTTGCCGTTAGCTCCCGGCTCCCGGCTCCCTGCTCACTGCTGCCGTTCGCTCCCCACTCACTGCTCGCCGTTCCCCCACTGGCGGCGGAAGCCCGGTTGCGTTACAGTATGCGGGCGCGTTCGAGCCAACCCACCGCCCAACTCATCGGGAGCGAAGAATGGCCGACTACGTCAGCATCATGCCGTGTCTGGACATGAAGGCCGGCCGTGTGGTCAAGGGAGTGCACTTTGTGGACCTGCGCGACGCCGGTGATCCGGTCGAATGCGCCACCGCTTACCAGGAGGACGGGGCCGATGAACTGGCCTTCCTGGACATCACGGCCACCGTGGAAGGGCGCAAGACGATGCTGGAGGTCTTCCGCACGGTTGCCGACGCGGTGACCATTCCACTGACCCTGGGCGGCGGGATAAAGTCACTGGCCGACTTCGAAGATGCCCTGGAGGCGGGTGCCGACCAGGTCAGCATGAGCAGCGCCGCCGTGCGCCAGCCGGAGCTTATCGAGCAGGCGGCGCGCGAGTTCGGCTCCGGCCGGGTGGTGGTTGCCATAGACGTAGACGCCTCCGAGAAGACCGGCAGCGGCTACGAGGTCTACATTGACGGCGGCCGCACGGCGACCGGCACCGACGCGTTCGATTTCGCCGGGGCGGCCGTGGACAGGGGCGCGGGCACCATACTGCCCACCAGCAAGCGGTGCGACGGCACGCGCGAGGGCTACGACATCCCGTTGCTGAAGGGCATCTCCCAGCGGGTGGACGTTCCCGTGGTGGCAAGCGGGGGCGCGGGGGAGCCGGAGCACTTCTACGAGGCGGCCACCGAGGGCGGGGCCAGCGTGCTGCTGGCGGCCAGCGTGTTCCACTTCGGGGACATCAAGGTCAGCGAACTGAAGGACTACCTGCGCGAGAGGGGGCTGGAGATCCAGGCGTAGCGAGGCCGGATGCGACGGAGCGCGTCCACCCAGCAACCGCCGTCCGCCTAATCCTCTGCGAGCACGTCTTCGTACTCGTCCAGCTTCTCCAGCAGCATGGCCGTGCCGCGGGCGACGGCGGTGATGGGATCCTCGGCCACCTTCACCTCCAGGCCGGTCTCCTCGGCGACCAGCTCGCGCAAGCCCGGCACCAGCGCGACGCCGCCCACCAGCGTGATGCCGCTGCTGAGCAGGTCGCTGGCCAGCTCGGGGGGCGTGTGGTCCAGGCAGGACTTGGCGGCGTCGATGACCGCGTGGATGGGGGGGCTGATGGCCTCGCGGATTTCGGCGCTGGAGATCTCCAGCCGTCGCGGCAGTCCGGCGGCGATATCCTTGCCCCGGATCTCGTAGCTGACTTCCTCCTGCAGCGCGTAGGCCGACCCGATGGCGATCTTGACCTCCTCCGCCGTCCGGTGGCCGATCTCCAGGCCGTACATGTCCCGCACGTAGGTGATGATGGCCTCGTCCATTTCGTCGCCGGCCACCGGCAGGCTCTCGAGGGTCACCACCTCGCCCAGGCTCATGACGGCGACCTCCGTGGTACCGCCGCCGATGTCAATGACCATGGCGCCGACGGGCTCGCTGATGCTGACCCCCGCGCCGATGGCGCCGGCCTTGGGCTCGGCCACGGTGTAGACGCGCCGGGCGCCGGCGTTGATGGCGCTGTTCTTGACGGCTTTCTTCTCGACGGCCGTGATGCCGCTGGGCACACTGATGACCATACGGGGGCGGACGCCCCAGGAGCGGCTCTGCACCTTCTGGATGAAGTAGCGGAGCATGATCTCGGTGACCTCGAAGTCGGCAATCACGCCGTCTTTCAGGGGGCGGATCGCCTTGATGCTCTCCGGGGTGCGCTCGATCATGCGCTTCGCTTCGTAGCCGACGGCGCGCCCGTTCAGGGGCACCACGGGGGGAGTGGTGGCAGTCTTGACGGCAACTACGGAGGGTTCCATCAGCACGACGCCTTTGCCGGGCACGCAAACCAGGGTGTTGGCCGTCCCCAGGTCTATGCCCAGGTCCATGGCCCCCAGGCTCATGACGGAATTGAGTATCCTCCGCATCGTCAGCCCGAAGCGGCCGGCCATCTCGACGTGCCCTCCCACTTGGAGCAACCTGTCCGGGCGGCGATTATACTGGCCGTACTGCACATTGTCCAATAGTTCCGGCGGGGTGCGTGTGCCGATAAGAAACGGCCGGAACCGCCCCCGCTGTGCAGGAGGTGCTTCCGGCCGTCAGTGTGCAGAACTACACGTGCGTCAAACGGCTGCCGAATCCCTACTGGCCGAACCCGCCCGGCGACGGTGGCCCGCCGAAACCGCCCCCCGGGCCGCCAGGGCCGCTCATCATAGTGCTCATGGCGGCCATCATGGCCATCTGCATCGCGCTCTGCAGTTCCTGCGGGGTCATGTCGAGGGTCACGTTTACGTCGTCGCCTTCGGCGGACAGCGACAGCTTGTCGAAGATCCCCAGCGCGGGCTGGATCATCATGGCCATCTGAGGGTTCTGCTCGGCCTGCTGCTGCATCTGCTGCTTCTGCTGGTCCAGTGTTGCGTTGGCCTGGTCGGCGAGTTGGCCGGCTGCCTGTTCGGAGGCCATGCGCAGATTGGCTTTGATGCGGATCTTGTCGTCCAGGTTCAGCCCCATCGCACCGGAGGTCATCTGTTTGAGCGCCTCGGGAGTCTGCTCGGCCTGGGCGACCTGCTGCAACATCTCCTCCGGCGGGGCGAAGGCCATGCGGATGGCATTGCCCGAGTAGAGGTCGAGCAGTTCCTGAACAGCATCGGAGACTCCCGCTCCGGCGCCGCTCTGGTACGCCTCGGCTATGGCCTGGAGACTCGGTTCGGCACCGGCTGCCAGCAGCGTCGTATCGTCGGCGAAGGCGACCACGGCCTGTTGGCTTCCCATCATGCCGCCTCCCATGGGACCGCCGCCGCCCATCATGCCGCCGCCTCCGCTGATGCGGTAGCCTTCCATGCCGGCCACGGTGGCCTGCTGTCCCCGCTGGGCGAGGAGGCCCTCCAACTGCTCTCGGCTGCCGGGCGCCATCTTCACCAAGGCGCACCAGCCGGCCGGTGGAGCGTCAGGTGCTTCCCCAGGCGAAGGCAGAAGGAACACGGTCTGGGCCTGCGCGAGCTGCGTCATGTCGCTCATCGGGGCGGAGGGCTGCTGGGCCTGGAGCTGCTTGACCACCTGGGACTGCATGAGTTGGTCGAGGTCCATCTCCACGACACCCCAGGTCCCCTCCGGGGCGAACTTCAGGAGTTCGGCCGCGGCGCCCGGCTGCGCCTCGGCGGGTGCCGGTGCCGGCGCCGGCTCTGTCGGTTGGGCCGTCTCCGCCGGTTCAGCCGTTTCTGCGGGCGCCGCCTCAACCAGAGAGGACAAAGTAGGTACCTGCGGAATGGGCCCGAGGTCGGCCGCCTCGCGGTATCTGAGCACATCGGCCCACGTCATCAGGATGGCGAAGGCCAGGAACACACAGGCGCCGATTACGAGGCCCTGAAGCAGTTTGCTGTCGTTCATGTGCCTGCCTCTTTATGGTTGGCGGGAGTCGGGCGGCGAGTTACTGCACCTGGATTTCGGTGGTCGCCTTGTCGCCCACCTCGATGCTGCGCCCCTCGGCCATACGGGTGATCAACCCGCCGGCGACGGTGTCCCACACGTCGTGGATCACCAGCGTCGCCACGTAGCCCTGGTCGTTGTAGATGGTGAACTGGGTGTTGGGCTTGACCTCGGCCTGGGCGCCCTTGTCTATGACCACGGTGCCCACTTCGGGGTCAACCCGCACCACCAGCGCGTTGATGGCGGGGGCGGGGGCGGGGGGAATCTCGAAGCCGCGCAGGCGGAACTCCTCGACGATGCCCTGCAGGCGGGCGTTGCTCTCGGCCAGTTCTTTGCGTTCCTTCTTGGTCTCGTTCAACTGGTG
>JAWOCH010000240.1:0-10982 GCA_046483865.1 Candidatus Brocadiia bacterium
GCGGAGGAGATCGAGATGCCGGTCCAGGTCAACGGTACCGTCCGGGCCCGCATCACCGTCGAGCGAGACCAGGATGAAGAGCAGGTCAGGGCGCTGGCCATGGAGCAGCCCAACGTCCAGGCGCACCTGGGCGACGGCGAGATCAGCAAGATCGTCGTCGTGCCCAACCGCATCGTCAACATCGTCGTGGGATAGAAGTCTGAATTCTGAATTCTGAAGTGACGGCGAACTGCGGCGGCGTGGATGCCAGGCACAACGTGGATTCTTCTTCCCTGTGTATCCTGCTCTGTCGTTCGTCGTGTCGTCGTGGTTAGTTCTTCCTCCGTGTCTTCCGTGTCTCCGTGGTGACATAGCCCCGAGCAGCAGCGAGGTCGCATAGCCCGTGGATTACCGCAAGATCGAGGAACTGGTGCGGAAGTTCGAGCGCAACTTCGGCACGCGCGAGGGCCTGCACTGCGCGCGAGCGCCCGGGCGGGTCAACCTCATCGGCGAGCACACCGACTACAACGGCGGCTTCGTCATGCCGATGGCGGTGGACCGTGAGGTGCGCGTGTTCTTCCGCCCCGCGCCGGACGGGCCGGTGCGCCTGTGGGCGGAGAACGTGGGGCAGTGGGACGAGTTCGACCTGGACGGGATCGTCCCGAATCCGGACCAGACGTGGAGCAACTACGCACGCGGAGTGGCGCACGTGCTCGGCGAGGCGGGCGTGGAGGTCAGCCCCATCGAGGGCATTATCTACGGCGACGTGCCCATCGGGGCGGGCCTGAGCAGCTCGGCGGCGCTGGAGGTGGCTGTGGCCAAGGCGCTCTGCGCCCCCACCGACTCCGAGCCCGAACCCCGCCGGCTGGCGCTGCTTTGTCAGAAGGCGGAGAACGAGTTCGTCGGCGTCAACTGCGGCATCATGGACCAGTTCGTCAGCGTGCACGCCCGCGCGAAGCACGCCCTGCTGCTGGACTGCCGTTCGCTGGAGCACGAGCAGCTTCCGCTGGACACGTCCGCCGTCCACGTGGTCGTCTGCAACACGATGGTGCATCACGAGCTGGGCAGCAGCGCCTACAACCAGCGGCGCGCCGCCTGCGAGAGGGCCGCGCAGTTGCTTGGCCAGGAGGTCGGCGGCGTCGAGCAGTTGCGTGACGTCACCCCGCAGATGCTCGAGGAGCACGGACGCGTGCTGGGTGAGCTGACCTTCCGGCGGGCGCGGCACGTGGTGACGGAAGACGCCCGGACACTCCAGGCCGCCGAGGCACTGAAGGATGCGGACTACGAGCGGTTCGGCGCCCTGATGGACGAGTCACACGAGAGCCTGCGCGACGACTACGAGGTGAGCTGCGAGGAACTGGACCTGATGGTTGAGATCGCGCGGCGGCAGCCGGGTGTGCTTGGCGCGCGGATGGTCGGGGCGGGTTTCGGCGGCTGCACTGTGAACCTGGTGTGCGCCCGGGAGGCCGAGGAGTTCATCCCGGCCGTGGCCGATGCTTACCGAGAGCAGACGGGCATCGAGCCGGATGTCTACGAATGCGTGGCGGTGGACGGGGCGCGGGTGGAGCGCTGCTGAGGGCGCATCAGTTTCCGTCGGCCACCGTGCGCAGGGCCTCCTCCAGCTCTCCCCACTGGCGCTGCAACGTGTGCTTGAGCGCCAGTTGGCAGGCCGCCTGCCCGGCACGGCGGAGCCGCTCCGGTTCCATGAAGTGCTCGACGAAAGCGGCGACCCGGCCCGCCTCGTGCGCCTCGGGGATGAAGAAACCCTCCCGACCCGGCGTGAGCAGCTCGTGCGCGCCGTTGTAGGCGGACGTTATCGCCGGCAGCCCGCAGGCGAGCGCCTCCAAGGTGGAGTTGGCGCACGGATCGAAGTACGTGGGCAGTACGAACAGATCGGCGGCGCCGTAGTAGCGATCCGGCTCCTGCCAGCCGACGAACCGCACCAGCTCGCCCGCCTCGTGCGCCTCGGCGGTCTCCCGCGCGCGCTTCTCGTTGCCGCGGCCGACCACCAGGCCATAGACGGGACGGGGCAGCTCGCGCCGGGCCAGCAGGCCGAGCGCCTCCAGCAAAGTGCTCAGGCCCTTCCGACGCCAGCCGGTGCCGACGAAGATGCAGACCAGCGCCTCGGCGGGCAGGTCCAGTTCCCGTCGCACGACTTCCCGGTGCTCATCGCGCAGGCCGGGGTGGAAGCGCTCCGGATCCACTCCGTTGTAGATCACCCGCACACGCCCCTCCAGGTGGGGGTAGTGCACCAGCAGATCCTCACGGACCATGCGCGAGTTGGCAACCACCAGGCGGGGGCCGGGCGCCCTGTACAGCCGGTCGTCAATGAAGATGCGCAGCTTCTCGCGGATGCTCACCGCGTAGAGTGCCTGCTTGAGCGCTCTGCGCGTGGGGGAACGGAAAGTCTTGCTTCGCTGCCTGACGTATTCGCGCTGCACTCCGCCGCCCGGGCGAACGATCTGCGCGCCCCAGCACTTCTGGTCGCTGAAGGTCACGTCTGCGTCCTCGCGCTGCAGCGCTTTCCCGGATGCTCTGGCCAGGGCGAGGTCCCGGAACGTGCGCGGCAGTGGCGCCAGGCGCAGTGGCTCGGCTGTCATGCCGTCCAGATTGCCGTCCAGTTCCGCAGCCAGCACCTTGACGTGGTGACCTTCGTCCAGCAGGCAGCGGGCGAAGTTCGCCAGGAACTTCTCCGCCCCGCCGGACGGGCCGAAACGCTTGCAGCAGATCGTTACCTTCACGGACCCCTGCGCATAACCGAGCCACACGGATGACGAACGTCCCTCTCCAGGACACTATGCACCAAGCGCAACGCGAAGGCAAGTTCTGGCGCGGTTCCGGGCGGACGCGCCGGTTGCAAACGCCCGGCGCGGGGGATATAGTCACGTCTCGCTGTTGACCCTCCTTGCTCACGACTTCGGGGTGGCTGCCATGGCGAGCTACGTTCGGTGTTCGGCCGGGTTCTTACTGGTGGTGTGCCTGCTGGCGTGCGGTTGCCTGACCGAGCGGCAGAGGGCCCAGATGCTCAGGCAGCCCACCAATCGCGTGTTCCAACCGGACGAGGTCGAGCCCCTGGGGCCCGAGCAGACGCACCTGTTCGGCGAGTTCGACGCCGGAGGTTCCCAGAACACCTGCCTCCTGCAGCTCGACAGCGAAGCGAAGCTGACCAAGCGCTTCCACAAGGAGCACGACCTGACGCTGCTGGCGGCTTCCGGCAGCGCCATCGTCATCGTGGAGGAGACGCGTTACTTCGTGACGCCCGGCTCGGCGGTCATCCTGCCCCGCTACACGGCCTATTCCATCCTTCCCCACCGCAGCGAGGGCGATTTCGTCGCGCTGATGGTCTTCTCTCCGCCGTACGAGGGCGAGGACGTCGTACTGCTGGAGGAGTGAGGGGTCTGGCGCATTCCGAACAGCGGCCACGCGGAAGCGTGGCCCTCCAGGAACCCTATGAGGCCGACGGACACGCTCCGTGAAGTGCCGTTGGAGGGACAGCCCGCCACACAGACGGCGGACAGGCTTCTGCGCGTCGGCCTCGTCTCGGGGTGTCGTTCACCCGCTCCACCGTACTGTCAGGACTTGCCCGCGCTCGATGCTGACGGCCTCTCCGAACTGGAGTTCCGCCCACTCGCCGTCGCCTTCGATGGTGCAGGGCACTGACTCCCCGCCCAGCTCCGCACGCGCCTGACCTACGCCGTCGGGCAGTTCCAGTTGCAGTACGCGCAGCTCCTGCTCGCCGTAGAGCACCTCCAGTCGCAACTCGCCGCCGTCGTCGGACAGGCTCTGGGCGTAGGTTCCCCAGCCGGCGTCGTTTGACCAGAAGGTGCGGAAGTCCGCTGCATTCACGCGCGGGGCAAACCGCAGCAGTCCCCGGGAGGCGTCGCAGAAGTAGCCGCTCAGCGCCAGTATCAGCCCCCAGCTCGACATGGCGCGGGCGTAGTGGCTGCCGCACTCGGGTTCGTCCCACGGGTTCCGCTTGCGGCCGTCGTGCCGGTCTCGCGCGCCCTTCACTATGGCCAGTCCCTCTTCGACCATGCCCTCGGTGATCAGGTGGCTGGCCACCTGGTACTCGATGCCGGTCCACACCTCGTCGCTGTACATGGTCGGGACCTCCGGCCGGCCGCCCCGGGGCCAGCTCATCATCAGCAGGCCGGCCTCCCCGTCCAGCGCGTAGATGCGGGCGAAGGAGACGTGCTCCGCCAGCGTGGGCCGCCAGTTGTGGCGGAACACGCTCCGCAGGGCGCTGCGCACGTGCTCCGGCTCCAGCAGATAGCCCAGGTCGCAGATGGCCGCCATCCACTGGCCAAGCATCTGGTCCGACAGGCAGCCCTTGCCGAACTGCATCGCTTCGGTTTCGGCCGGGTCGTGCTTCTGCACGAAGTAGTCGCCGTTGAACAGCATCTCCTCCTGGGCGGCGGACCCCTTCTCGAACAGCTTGCGGTATCGTTCGGCGGCGGCCTCGTCGCCGAGGTGCCTGGCCATCTCCTCGCCGGCGCGCAGCGCGCCGAGGTAGAACGCGCCGATCAGCGGGTTCGGCCCGTGGAACTCGATGTCGTAGGTGTTGTGCTGGACGCCCTCCGGCACGCCGTCCTCGTCCGCGTCCCACTCGACCCAGGCGTAGGACAGGGACTTCTTGACCCGCGGCCACAGCTCCCGCAGCCACTCGTCGTCGCCGCAGATCAGCCAGTCGCGATACGTCTTGATGATGCCTCCGAGCTGGCCGTCGGCGGCGGCGTGGAACCGCCAGTGGGAGTTGCCCAGCGGCACCTCGATGCGGAAGCACATCTTCCCGTCCTCCTCCCGCAGGTTGTAGCGGTAGTGGGCGGTGCGCATCGAGCGCTCCAGGCCCGGGAACAGGAAGGGCAGCGCCTGCTGGTAGTTCCACACGTGGGTGCAGGAGCCGAAGCAGCATCCGCCGGCCGGCGAGCAGCCCTCCCAGGCGTAGAACGTGCCGTCCTCCAGCCGCAGACAGGTGCAGCTCTTCAGGGTGGAAGTCTGCGAGCTGGCGGCGTCCAGCACCTGGGCGGGCAGCGTGGAACCGAACAGCGCGTCGTGGTAGGCGCGCGTCTCGCCGTGCAGCCGCTCCAGGTTGTCCGCTGTGTAGCGGGCCACCGCCCAGGCGTCCTCGAAGCGCTGCGCGTAGAAGTTGCGCCACGTCGGCAGTTCGTCGGAGTCGGGGTGCGTCTTGGTGAAGCGGTGAACGGGGAAATGCCATGCGACAAGGAACGTCACCTCGGCCGACTCCCCGGGTGCCAGCGCAACCCGCGCCCCGAGCGCAGCCGTGGCACTCTTGCCCTCCTCGGTGGGTTCGGACAACTCTTCGTCGCCCAGCGTGTCGTCGCGCTCCAGCCTCCGCCACATCGAGTGCCCGCCGGCGGAGCCGGCGTATGTCGCTTTCGGGCACGTGGTGGCCAGGACCATCGTGCCGTACCGGTGGGAGTCTTCCGGGTAGCGGGTCGCGTCCAGCACCATGCCCCGCAGCCCGTCCTCTGCGCGGAAGGTGTTCCGGTTGCCGCCCAGCTCCTCGTGCCGCAGCCGTCCCGCGCCGTCGTAGCCCAGCACGTTGTGCAGCCGCCAGACGATGAGCGTCTCCGCCGGACGCGGACCGGGGTTCTCCACGCGGTAGGTGAGGACGGCGACCGGTATGCCCGAATCCAGGTCGTTCAGCGGGATGAAGGGGTTGAACGCCTCCAGCGAGACCTGGACAGGCAGATCGTCATCCTCGAACTCCAGCCACGCGAAGGGGTATTCGCCCCGGAACGTGTTGGCCTGCAGATGCGGCAGCCCGGCCCCCGTGCCGCCGGCAAAGCCGTGGGGATTCGAGTAGGGTGGCGGCGGCGTGGACTCCAGCACCTTCACCACAGGCCGTCCACCCTCGGCCTGCGCGCGCACGAGGGCGAACGTGTGAGGCGGCCGAAACCCCATGTTGGGCCGGTTGAAGATCTCCCAATCGCGGAGCTGGCCGCGTCCACCCAGGCTGATGCAGCCGGTGCCTATGCCGCCCAGGGGGAAGGCTATCTCGCTGAGCGCGTCGCCGCTGAAGGTCCGCTGTGGTCCGGTGCCGAACAGCTCGTGGTGGCTGTAGGGAATCTCGGGGGTCGGTTCCGCCATGGGCTCTCTCCGGCGATAGGGGCTTCGGTCGTGCGCGCGACGAGCACACCTCATCAATCAACAATGGGCAGGTCCGGCGTCTCGCCGGACCTTCGGCTTCAAGGCCTCGGGCCGTGCGCGCGGCGAGTATAGCCGCTGAGCCGGCGAAGTCAAAGCGCCTCCCGCCATGGCTGCGCCGGTTCGCACCCGGCCCACGGGGCGTGCTGCGAGCGGAATGCACCCGCTCAGGTAGCCGTATGTGGCCTCCAGGCGGTTTTGTTTTGTCGGAGCGCCCGGGGGCCTCCTGTGTCCGGACAGCGAGAGGGCACCAGCAAGGGGGCTTCTGCGCGTCCGCTTGTGCTGCAGACACTGGGTAGGTCCGGCGTCCCCGCCGGACCAGGCGCGGCGAGACGCCGCGCCTACCGAGCGGGGCGGCCACGACAGAGCGTGGCCCTCCACGCACCATCTGCGCCCGACGGACACGTTCTGTGACGTGCCGTTGGAGGGACGCGCCGCCCCCGGTATAATGCCCGGGACGCCGACGGAGGGAGTCATGGGCCTGTTGCTCGCCGCCATACGTCTTTACATGCTGGTCATCGTGGCCAGGGCGCTGTTCTCCTGGGCGCCGCCACGGTGGCGCATGAACGAGCTGTACCGGTTCCTCCGCGCCATCACCGAGCCCGTCCTGGAGCCGGTCCGGCGCGCGCTGCCCACGGCGGGGGGCATTGACTTCAGCCCGCTGGTGGTGATCATCGCCCTGGAGGTGCTGTCCCGACTCCTGCATCGGGCCGTATAGCGGGTCAGGGCACGGGCACGCGGTCCAGCAGGCGGCTGATGATCTGGTCCGTCTCCACGCCCTCGGCCTCCGCCTCGAAGGTCAGGATGATCCGGTGCCGCAGCACGTCGGGGGCCATCGCCTTCACGTCGTCCGGTATCGCGTAGGCCCGCCCCTCCAGCAGCGCCCGCGCCCGGGCGGCCATCACCAAGTACATGGACGCCCGGGGCGAAGCCCCCCACTGGACCAGCCGGTCCAGGCCGAGGTCCGCGTCGGGCCGGCGGCTGGTGCGCACCAGGTCCAGCGCGTAGTCACGCACCGGCTCCGCCACGTGGACCGCATCCGCCGCCTGCCGAAACTGCAGCACGTCCTCCGGACTGAGCACAGGTTCGACCCCCAGGTCGGGCGTCGAGACGGCCATACGCTCCACTATCTGCGCCTCTTCCTCGCGGGAGGGGTAGGGCACGCGCAGCTTCAGCAGGAACCGATCCACCTGCGCTTCCGGCAGGGGATAGGTGCCTTCCTGCTCGATGGGATTCTCGGTGGCTATGACCAGGAAGGGTCGGGGCAGGGAGAAGCTCTGCCCGCCTATCGTGACCTGTCGCTCCTGCATTGCTTCCAACAGGGCGCTTTGCACCTTTGCGGGTGCGCGGTTGACCTCGTCAGCCAGGACCAGGTTGGCGAATATGGGGCCCTGGCGCGTGGTGAACTCGCCCGTGTGCGGGTTGTAGACCTGTCCCCCCAGCACGTCACCGGGCAGCAGGTCGGGCGTGAACTGGATGCGGTGAAAGGTTGCGTCCAGTGCCCCGGCCAGCGTCGTCACGCACAGCGTCTTCGCCAGCCCCGGCACGCCCTCCAGCAGGACGTGCCCCGCGCAGAGCAGACCCGTCAGCAGCCGGTCAATCAACTCATCCTGCCCGACGATGACACGCTGGACCTGCTGCCGCAACTGGGCCAGCCGGTCGCGGACGTTCTGCGCGCGCACCTCGAACTGATCGGCGGCCGATGAGCGTTCCATTCAGGCGTTCTCCAGTTCCGACAGGATCGAATCCGTCTCGGTCAGGTGCGCCCCCGCCTGTCTCATGCGATCGAGCGCTTCTGTGGCAGCGGAGGCGTCAATGCCCCTGATAGCGTCCTGCACAAGCGCCACCCTCTGATTGCGAGCCAGCAGGCCGAGCACCGTCTTTTGCACGCAGTACTCGGTGGCCACTCCGTAGACGAAAATGCGCCCCGCATCCAGCGCGTCCACGACGGTATCCGCCAGCGAGACGGTGAACACGTCCAGGTCCTCCTTCTCGATCACGAGCTGGTGGAGGTCACCTTCCCGCAGGCCGGCCAGTTGCTCGCCGAGCCGTTGCCGGTCCGCTGTCTCGCACCGGGGCGCCTGTGTCTGGGGGATCTTCTGCTGACCCGGCGTGCCGGCCACACAGTGTTGACCGAACTCCTCGAACTCCGGATCGTCCGGCGGATGGGCGTCTGCACTGGCGATGACCGGTATGCCGTTGTTGACGGCGAAGTCGGTCAGCCGTGCCAGGTTCTCCACGATATCCTGCGCGCCGGGCACGGCAAGCTTGCCGTCCTCGTCCATGAAGTCGTGTTGCGTGTCCACGTCCCAGAAGACCGCTCGCGCGTCCATGTTTCACGCCCCTTGTTCCATCGCCTTTGCCAGCCTCTCGAACCGGTCGCGCAGAACCTGGCTGACCTCGACCGGGTATTCCTCCGCGTCCGCCAGCCGCCGGTAAGGCTGCGGCAGGTTGGACAGGTTATCCGCTGCACGCTGCTGAATCTCCTCCAGCGACGGAAGATCGGCCGTCGGCTCGCCTTCCTCCATGACGGTCTGCAGGACGGGCTCGGCCCCATCGGGGCAGTCCTCTTCGGCCGCCGCAATCACGTCCCTCTCCATCTGCCCCGTGTCCGGATCGCGGAAACGGTGCACCTGTTTCATGCCCGGGTATGTGGCCTTGTCCTCGCTCAGCTTCAGGCGGGGCTCCCACCTGCCGTCGCGCTGGACGGCGACCAGCTTGTAGACCCCGCCCAGGCTGGCGGCGTCCCGGCTGGTGACCATCTTGGTGCCGACGCCGAAACCGTCCACCAGGGCGCCCGCCTCGATCATGTCCCGAATGCGGTATTCGTCCAGGTCGCCGCTGGCGAAGATCATGGCGTCCTCACGCCCCTCTTCGTCCAGGATGCGCCGCACCTGTCTGCTCAGTTCGACCAGGTCCCCGCTGTCCAGGCGCACTCCGCGCATCTCCGGCGCCACGCGGGCGGCCGTGCGGGCGCCTTCCAGCGTGTCGTAGGTGTCTATGAGCAGTATGGCGTGCTCGCCGAAGCAGTTGTAGTAGCCGCGGAACGCCTCCTCCTCGGTCTCGAAAGCCATGATGTAGCTGTGGGCTTCGGTGCCGGAGACGGGGATGCCCATCTGCGCACCGGCTTCGACGTTTGAGGTGGCGATGCAGCCGCCGATGAAGCAGGCCCGCGCGGCCAGCACGGCGGCATCCGGACCGTGGGCCCGGCGGGCGCCGAAGTCCACCACCCCGCGCTCGCGCCCGTCGCAGTTGGCCGCCTGCACGACCCGCGCCGCTTTGGTGGCCACCAGGGTCTGGTAGTTGATCATGCTCAGCAGGAAGGTCTCCACAAGCTGGGCCTCGATGATCGGGCCCTCGACCCGCAGGATGGGCTCGTCGCCGAACGCCAGGGCCCCCTCAGGCATGGCGCGCACCGTGCCGGAGAAGGTGAAGTCCGCCAGAAGATCGAAGAAGCCGTCCTCGATGCGATCGAACACCGGCAGGCCGCGCAGATAGTCAATCTGCTCACCGGTGAAATGGAGTTCCTGCAGATAGGAGAGTGCCTGTTCGAGTCCGGCCGTCACCAGGTAGGACCGGTTGGGCGGCAGCTCGCGCACGAACAGCTCGAAGGCCGCCGGCCGCGTCATGCCCAACTCGAAGTAAGCCGCCGCCATCGTCAGCTCGTACAGATCGGTGCACAGCGCGCGTTCGGTCTGCCGCAGATGCATTCGCGCCCCCACGATGGCGGCCGGGGATTGGCTGACAGGGCAAGTATAGCGCACCGAGGGTGCGTTTCAACGTCGCGTTCGGCCCGCCTCAGGCCGAAGGGTTGAATCCCGCCGGCACGCTCAGTACAGTACGTAAGGCGGCGGGGGAGCGATGCTGGGAGGCACAGAGCTGGCACCCAACAGGGAGGCGATGGCCATGTCCTCATTGGCCCAGGCAGCGGCGGGGAAGCTGCTGGGCGTCTTCACGGTCCTGGACCTGGTCGTCCTCGCCCTTGTGCTGATCAGCCTGGCGTTCGGATACTGGACGGGGTTCGTCTGGCAGATCATCCGTCTGAGCGGTTCCCTGGTGGCCCTGTGGCTGGCCTGGTACTACCACCCGGTGGTCGCCCGCCAATTGGCCGGCGTGCTCAGCTCGTCGGTCCGCCACATCGGCAGCGCTGCGGTCGTTTTCGTGGGCACGCTGCTTCTGTTCTATCTGCTGTTCTACCTGGTGCGGAAGCCCATAAACGCCATGAAGCCGGAGCGGCCCGATCGCGTCCTTGGGGCGGTGCTCGGCCTGGTGAAGGGGGCGTTGATAGTGGGCCTGGCGGCGCTGGTGGTGCTGCGCTACGCAGAACAGGAAAGCCGCCTGCGGGAGTGCGTGGAGTCCTCTCGTGTCGCCTCGGCGCTGTCCACCTGTGCTGAAGGGCTGGTCAGTCTGGTGCCCCCTGCCGAATCGGAGCAGCCGCAAGAGGGGGAAGCGGACGTTCCGGCCGGGTGATTGCGCGCGTCACAGTGTGACCGTCTCGGTTATACTTGCCCGCCGTTGCGCAGAACGCCGCCCGCCCTCGCGCTTCGTGGCCACCATCGCCATCGCTCTCCTCGAACCGCCGGAGCCGTCTGGCGCTAAGTCCTGTTTAGATAATGGGTTAGGTGTCTGCCGTTCCGGCTCATGCATTCGCGCAGTCTCGGCCGGACACGCCGGTTGGGCCGACGCCGGGGGCGGTTGAGTGCTTTGGCATCCCTGTTGCACTGCCGCTTGGCGAAGTAATCATACGCTCTTCTACATAATGGTTCGAACCGCGGGACGGTGCTATCAAGTGAGCGCTGACGTGCAGGAGCTGGCTTCAGTATTTCGCGAATACG
>JAWOCH010000256.1:0-13740 GCA_046483865.1 Candidatus Brocadiia bacterium
CGCCGCGTGCAGCGCTACATCGAGACGGACATCATCGAGGTGCTGCCGCTGGCTTTCGTGCGCGGGCGCACCCTGGACAACGCCTTCATCATCCTGGACGAAGCGCAGAACTGCACCGTAAGCCAGACCAAGACGTTCCTGAGCCGCCTGGGCGCCCACGCCCGGCTGCTGGTGACCGGCGACATCACGCAGATTGACCTGCCGCCGGACAAGAGGAGCGGGCTCGTAGATGCCCAGGAACGGCTCAGCGGAGTGCCCGGAATCCGGTTCGTGTGGCTGACCGAGGAGGACATCGTGCGCCACCCGCTGGTGCGGCGTATACTGGACGCGTACCAGCAGGAGCCCACTGCGGTGAGCGGAGAGACCTCCGACATGGAGGAGCCAGAGGATGAAGGCCAATAGCGTCGAGAAGAAGGGCGCAACCAGGCGCGGCAACGGCCAGGCCGGCCAGGCCGGCGCTCGAACCGGTGACGGCAACGGCCGGGAGACGGCCACCGGCGCGCCGAGGGGGAGCTTCGTGTGGCTGGCCCTGCTGGCGGTGGCGGTGTTCCTGACGCTCAACGCCGGGCAGGAACCACTGCAACTGGAGCTTGGCCAGGCCGCTCCACGCGACTACCGCGCCCGCGTCGAGTTCATGAGCCCCGATCTGGCCCGCACAGAGCGGGACAGGGAGCTGGCCAGGCTCAAAGAGCCGGCCGTCTTCACCCGCCGGAAGGATGCCTGGGACGAGCAGATGGTGCGGGTGCTGCGCTACATCCGCCAGGCGGACAAGCAGTCCCTGCGAAAGGTGCTGCCGCAGGAGGCGCGTCCGGAGCAGTTCCTGCAGGTTCTGCCCCAACTCAGCTCCCGTTCGGCCCGCCTGGAGGAAGCCCTGCGCGCCCTGGCCGACAGGCCCGTGGTCAGCCCGCAGGATCTGTCGGACATAAGCCAGAAGCTGGCGGAGCGCGTGGCCGTCGTGGAGCCGGATGGGCGCCAGCGGCTGGTGCCGACCGAGGAGCTGGTGCCGCTGCAGGCGGAGGCCGAGCAGTTCGCAGAGGCGCTGGAGCCGGCGCTGGATGGCCTGTCCGACGACCAGGCGCAGGCTGCCCGACAGGCCCTGGCGGTGCTGCTGGAGCCGTCGGTCTCCCTGGACATGCGGGCCACCCAGCGGGCCGCCGAAGCCGCCGCCGCCCAGAAGCCCCGGAGGCTGCGCAAGGTGGCGGAGGGCACCCCGATTCTGGCCGAGGGCGCGGAGGTCGGACGCCAGGACCTGGAGGACGTGCGCAGCGAACGGGACGCTTACCGGGTCAGCCGGCTGGGGTGGATAATGCGCGTGCAGCAGATGGCCGGCACCGCCGTTGTGCTTGGCCTGCTGCTGCTGGCGGCCTCCATGTACGCACGGCTCTACCAGCCGGAGCTGCTCAACCGGCGCCTGCAGATGCTCTCCTTCGCTCTGCTGACGCTGGTGGTGGTCAGTCTGGCGCGGCTGTGCGTGATGAATGCGGTGACGCCGCTATGGGTTCCGGTGCCGCTGATGGTGATGATGATGTGCCTGGTGTACGACCAGCGCACCGGGCTGGCGATGGCGGTGTTCTACGCCGTGCTGGTGCGGCTGGCGGCGCCCGGGGCCAACCCGGAGTTCATCGTGCTGCTGGTGGGCGGGCTGATGGCGGCCCTGCTGACGCGCAACGTGCGCACGCGGGGGGCGCTGATCAAGGCCGGCCTGCTGACGGGCCTGATCCAGGCGCTGGGCGTGTGGGGCCTGGGGCTGGCCGGGGCGCGCTACGGAGCCCGCGTGCCGCTGACCTTCTGGCGTTCGCCCCTGCTGGCGCAGTCGCTGGCCGCGCTGGCCAACGGCCTGCTGAGCGGCTTCATCGTCAGCGGCGCGCTGCCGCTGATCGAGCGGCTGTTCGACGTGACCACCGACATCCGCCTGCTCGAATGGAGCGATCCCAATCAGCCCCTGCTGCAGAGGCTGCTGCTGGAAGCCCCCGGCTCCTACCACCACAGCATGCTGGTGGGCAGCCTGGCGGCGGACGCGGCGGACGCCATCGGGGCCAACCCCCTGCTGGCAAGGGTCAGCGCCTACTTCCATGACGCCGGCAAGCTGAAGAAACCCGAGTACTTCGCCGAGAACCTGCCCGAGGGCGGCCCAAACCCTCACGACGACCTGACGCCCACCATGAGCAGCCTCATCATAACCGCCCACCCCAAGGACGGCGCCGAGATGGCCGAGAAATACGGCGTGCCGAGGGAAGTGCGCGACATCATCCTGCAGTCCCACGGCTCCAGCGTGCTTAAGTACTTCTGGGGCAAAGTCCAGGAGGACGAACAGCGCAGCACCCAGCAGGTGCAGGAACACGACTTCCGCTACCGCCTGCCCAAACCGGCCTCCAGGGAGGCGGCCATCGTCATGCTCTGCGACGCCGTCGAAAGCGCCGCCCGCTCGATGGAGTCCCCTTCCCCGAAGCAACTGCGGGCCATCGCCCGACAGATCATAATGGACCGCCTGCACGACGGCCAGTTGGATGAGTCCGGCCTGACCATCACCGACCTGAAGCGGCTGGAGGACAGCCTGGTCCGTGGCGTCACCGCCATCTTCCACAACCGCATACGCTACCCCGGCCAGGAGGAGGTCGAGGAGGCACTGGAGGAGCGCGAAGTGGCCGCCGCCCCTGCCGGGTCAACCGGCAGGAAGGAACGGAAAGCCCATGAGGGTGCAGATCTGCAACCGACAGAAGAGCCTTGAGCTGCCCGCCGAGCAGGTGCGCCGACTCCTGCGCACCGGGCTGGAACAGGAGGGGGCGGACGCCGAACTCAGCGTCGCCCTGGTCGGGGAGCAGGAGATGGAGCGGCTGAACCGCCGCTTCACCGCACGCGAGGGCAACACCGACGTGCTGGCCTTCCCCTACGGCGTGGAGGATGGCGTGCTGCACGGCGAGATCGTCGTCAACGCCGACCGCGCGATCCGCGAAGCCGCCGAACGCCCGCACGATGCCGGAGACGAGCTTCTGCTCTACGTCGCCCACGGACTGCTGCACCTGCTGGGCTACGGCGATCACGAAGCGGAAGAGCGCGAGACCATGCGCCGGCGCGAGGCGGAGTTGTTGGCCGCCGTCGGCCGGCGGGTGGAATACTGAGTTTCATTGCGGAGGATACGTTCTTGTTACTGGGAGGCACCGAGCTGCCCGCCCTGTGGGCCGTAGTGCTGCTGGCCGCGCTGGTCGAGTCGGCCGTGCAGTTTCTGTCCTGGTCAAAGCTGGAGGAGGAGCTGGAAGGCTCCGCCGAGCGCGAGCGCTACTCGCGTTACCTGGAGCACACCCGGGCATTCGCCGCGCTGTGCGTGGTGGCACGTGTCGTCGCGGCGGTGGCCATGGTGGCCCTGGTGGCCCGGCGCACACTGGGTCAGCCGTCCCGCGCCGCAGCCGCCCTGCTGGTGGCCTGCGCAATGCTGGCCGCCGCCGAACTGGCCGGCCGGCTGGTCGGTCGGCACTGGTCGGCGGCCGTGCTTCGCGTCGCGCTGCCCACCCTCTACGTGCTGACGGCGCCCCTGCGCCTGTTCCGCTCTGCCGAGGCGGAGCCAATCGAGGAACCGGAGGAGCCCGAGCCCGAGGTGGTCGAGGCGGCCAAGGAGGAGATCCGCGTCGCCATCGAGGACGGCACCACCGAGGGCGCCCTCGAAGCGGAAGAGAAGCAGATGATCGAGGGCATTCTGAAGTTCCGCCAGGTGGACGTGGGCCAGATCATGACCCCCCGCACCGAGATCGAGAGCCTGGAGGCCGGACTGGACGTGCCCCAGGCGGTGCGCGAGCTGGAGCAGTTCCACCACAGCCGCATACCCGTCCACGAGGGCACCCTCGACCACGTGGTCGGCATCGTCTACGTCAGAGACCTGCTGTCGGCCGTCCGCGAGGCCAACGGCGAGGGCAAGACGCTGCGGGAGGTGATGCGGGAGCCGTTCTTCGCGCCGGAGACCCAGGGGCTCGGCCGGCTGCTGCAGCAGTTCCAGGAGCGCCGCGTGCAGATCGCCGTCGCACTCGACGAATACGGCGGCGTCAGCGGCGTGGTGACCGTCGAGGACATCATGGAGGAGATCGTCGGCGAGATCGAGGACGAGTACGACGAAGAACTCCCCGGGGAACGGCTCAGCCTTCGCTCCGACGGCGGCATAGAGGCCGACGCCCGCGTGCGCATTGACGAGCTGAACGAGCAGTTCGACCTGGACATCCCGGAGGACGAGGGCTACGACACGGTGGGCGGCTTCGTGACCGCCGGCTTCGCGCGCGTGCCCGAACCCGGCGAGGAGATGACCATAGACGGCCTGCGGGTCAGCGTGCTCCAGAGCGACCAGCGCCGAGTACTCCGCGTCCTCCTCCAAACCGAGGCATAACAGGATGCCAGGATGTACAGGACAAACGAGAGCGCATCATCGCTGTCGTCCTCCCTGCTTCCGCTGTGTCCGCCTTAGCAGCCCCTGAAAAGGCGAAAGCTTCGGCGTCCGGCGCAGCAGCTTGCGTTTTTCACTTCAGACTTCAGAATTCAGAATTCAGACTTCGGCATTGTGGCTGAGTATTGTCGCACAGAAGGCATCTGCCTGCGCCGACTGGCCTACAGCAACACCAGCCAGGTCGCTGGTTTCCTCACGCCCGACCAGGGGCGCCTTTCGTTCATCGCCAAGGGCATAACGCGGGCGCCCAAGAAGGGCATCCGCACCGGGCTGGAGCTGCTGGGACGCTACGGGCTGGTCTATACGCGCCGCCCGGCCGGTTCGCTGCAGAACCTGACCGACCAGTGGCTGCAGGAGGAGTTCCGGGGCCTGCGCCGGTCGCTGCCGCGGCTTCTCTGCGGCTACTACGCGGCGGAGCTGGCCCTCAACTTCACCGTCGAAGCCGACCCCTGCCCGCGCCTCTACGCCGCCACGCTGGGGGCGTTGCGCCGCTTCGCCGAAGGGCGACGGCTCGGCCTGACCGCCGTGCATTTGGAGCTGGCCGTCCTGCGCGAGCACGGCAGTCTGCCCGCCTTCGACCGTTGCGTCGCCTGCGGTCGGGACCTGCCCGCGCGGGGCGCCGTCACCTTCAGCGCCCCCGACGGCGGCCCCCTCTGCCGTCGCTGCGAACAACCCGAACAGGGCCAGAGCATCCCCCTCCGAGCCGACCTGCTGGCCCACCTCCACACCCTCGCCACGGGCGAAGAGGAACCCGTCCTCACCCCGAAGCAGACCGTAGCCCTGAGCACCGCCCTCCGCTTCCAGATGCGCTACATCCTCGGCCGCGAGCTACGCATGTGGACATACCTCCAACGCCGCCGCCTGAGCAAAAGCCTACGCCACGCCCGCCGCCACGCGAGTTCCTGAGCCGGCGGCTCCTCAGTCGGCCTCTTCGAGTGTCTCCGTCAAGTGGCGCACGAAGTCGCGGATTTGGTCTCGGACTCGGCGGTAGTGGTCGAGGGCTTCTTCCTCGGTCTCGGCGTGTTGGGCGAGGCGGGGTGGGTCTTCGAAGCTGCTGTGGATGACTGTAGCGTCGCCGGGGAAGACGGGACAGGCTTCCCTGGCGCTGTCGCAGACGGTGACTACGCAGTCGAAGTCCATGCCCTTCAGCTCGTCCACGTGCTTTGAGCGCTGATCGCTTATGTCCGCGCCGGCCTCGGCCATGACCTGGACGGCGCGGGGGTCTAGCCCGTGGGGGGCGACGCCGGCGGAGTGGGGCTCTATCGCGTCGCCGTGGAGTTGCCGCGCCCAGCCCTCGGCCATCTGGCTGCGGCAGGAGTTTCCCGTGCACAGAAACAGCACCGTCAGCTTCTCGGCCATCTGCTTCCTCTCTTCCGCACGCCGCGGATCAAAGGCAACGGTACGACAGGGGAACCACACATGAACGTAAATGAACACCGATTACGGCAATTACGGAGTAGTTTGTGCGTCACTGTCTGCGTCCATCCGCCCTTCGGCTGTGCTCAGGGCCTTGAGCCCGTCGAAAGGCGTTCATCTACGGTTCCAACGGTTCTCAGGCCGTGTAGATCAGGTAGAGACCACCCAGGATGACCAGCACACCGCAGACCTTCTTCAGGATGACGGCCCCCTTCGAGCGTTCGTTCCAGTTCAGGTAGCGCTGGACCAGTTCGGTGGAGGTGCCGGCCGCCACGATCACCGAGCAGTGCCCCACACCGTAGAGCAGAAGCAAGAGGCCGCCAAAAACGGGGTTCGTGCCGCCGGTGTGGAAGACCACGCCCAGCATTGGCGCCATGTAAGCGAAGGTGCACGGCCCGAGGGCGATGCCGAAGACCAGGCCCAGTATGAGCGCCGCAAGCATCCCTTTACGCTTCATGCCGACCTGCCCCGGCCCGGACCACGGCATGGGGATGACGCCCAGCAGGTGAAGCCCCACTGCGAAGAATATGACCGACACCAGGTAGTTTCCCCACGCTCCCACGTCGCCCATCATCCGTCCGGCGGCGGCCGTGACCGCACCGATGGCGGCGATGGTTACCAGGATGCCCACGGCGAAGAGCGTCGAGATCAGGAACGCCCGCCGGGTGGAGATGCGGCCCTGCTCGTCCACGAAGCCGACGATCAAGGGGATGCTGGCCAGGTGGCAGGGGCTCAAGAGGATGCTCAGCACCCCCCAGGCAAAGGCCGCCGAGAGGGCCACCAGCGGGGCGCCTTCCACGGCACGGCTCAGCGCGGTGAAGAGTTGTTCCATCCTCACTCCACCCCCAGCTCGGTGAGCTTCTGTTCCATCGTTTCCTGATCCAGGAAGCCGGTATGCCGTGACACCTCCGCACCTTCTTTATCGAAAAACACCTGCGTCGGGATCGACTGAATCCCGTAGCGCGTGGCCAGCACCGGATCCTCACGCACGTGAACGAACAGGACGTTGGCCCTGCCGGCGTAGTCCTCCTTCAGCTTCTTCAGGATGGGCGCCATCATGTCGCACGCGACGCACCCGTCGGCCCCGAAGTCGACGAGCGTGGGGCGGCCGCTTTGCCTGGCCTTGTCTACGGGGTTGTCCCGCACGGCTACGGCCTGCTCGGCCAGCCACGGGCCGGAGATGACCACCCCGAACCTGCCTGCCAGACCCCGGATGTGCTCGTCCGCCTTCTCCTGCCGCTTTGCCTTCAACACGAACTGGTGTAGCGTGTCCCGGACGTCCCTCAGCTCGGCCCCGCCGAACATGTCCCGGTTGTCCTCGTAGAACTGCTCCACTTCGGCATCGGTCACGTTGACGCCGGAGACCACGTCTTGCAGGTAGTCGCCGATGAGCTCGGGCTCAGCCGTGTCCGCCGGATATGCCTCCTTCCCCTCGGCCCATTCACGGGCGGCGCGCACCAGAAGCGCCTTGGTCGCCATCTCCTGGACCATGAGCAGCGAGTTCTTCCGGAGCTGCTCCCGCAACTTCTTGGGGGAGTCGTCCAGGACCTTGTCCAGTTGCTGCTGGGTTATCCTGGCCTCGCCCATGTCGAGGAGCACACCCTCGTCCAGGTCGCCGATGGCGGCCGATGCCAGCACGCCGGCCACCAGGCCGGGATAGGCGTCCCGGACGGTTTGGGGCGGCGCTTGCTCTTCGGCCAGAGCGGCGCTGACGAACGAAGCAAGAACGAGGGCGATCAGGGCAGCCTTCGGGATTCTCATCCTCAGGTTCTCCGTGCGTTGAATCAGGTCTGCGGCACTCCCACGGCAATCGGCTCGGGCGCTGCGCTGGCGCCCTCCGCGGCGTTCTTCCCTCCCCAGAACCAGTAGCCGCCGTCCTCCCCGTCGTCCCGCATGGGATCGAGGAACAGGAACCCAGTGAAGAAATCCGGAATCTCCAGCCAGTGCACGTTGGCCGTGATCCCGACCCAGCCCAGATGCAGGTAGTGGCGGCAGGCAACGTCACAGGGGTCGTCGCCCTCCTCGCGTTCGGCAAGCCCGAGAAGCCCCACGCCCTGCACGCTGATCGTGTCTGCGTCCTCGGGATCGAAGGTGTCCCAGCTCACCTCCTCGCGGCCCCAGAAGAGGACGCCGGTGCTTTCTTGATGGTGCTCCATCACGCCGACCTTGCCGCCTCCGACGCCGACGAACTGCCCGTCGACCTTGCCGTAGCCTATGGGCGCCACGACCGGGCAGTTCGTGTAGGCGGACAACTGGGGCTTCTTCGAGAAAGTCAGCCCAAGGTCGAACATCTCGGCAGCATCCTGAAGGCGATGCTTCGGGTAGCTGCACCCCGAGACGGCCGTCCAGACGACGGCGAGAACAACCAGCAAAGCAACTCTGCGTTTCATCCGTGTTTCCTCCGGCCCTGCGGCCTTCGAGGGCGAGCCCTTGTGACGCCGTCCATGGTCCACCATGCTAAGGTCAAGAACCGTCGGGCTGGACTGCCGCTGGCCTCTCCACGCCCATGTCGGTGAGTTTCGCCACGATGGCTTCACGTGACATGAAGCCCTGGTGGCGATAGACCTCTTTGCCCTGGCTGTCATAGAATATCTGGGTCGGGATGGCCCGAATGCCCACTCGCTGCGTCACGGCCGGATACTCGTCAACGTCTATGATGAGGATCTCGGCCCGGCCGGCATACTCCTCCTTGAGGGCGTCCAGGATGGGCTTCATCATCTTGCAGGGGATGCACGTGCCGCGGCCGAAGTCAGCGAGGACCGGCCGGCCCGTCGCCAAGGCGCGGTCCAGCGGATTGTCGGCGGCCCGCGCCTTCTGCACCTCGATCCAGCCCTCGTTACGGGTGACGGTTGCCGCCTCGTGGAGCTTCGCCACGTAGGCCTCGATGGCCTTGCTCTGCTTCTCCTGCAGGGCGTAGGCGCGCAGTGAGCCCTTCAGTTCCTCAAAGCTCCGACCGGCAGGCATCTCGTCTTTGTGCTGCGTGTGGAACTCCCTGAGTTCTGCCTCGCTCACACTCAGTCCGTCGAGCACTTCCTGACGCAGCAGGACGCGAATGAGCCTGTCCTCGGACGACCGCCCGGCATAGGGGGCCGGCTGCTGTGCGCCCTCGCCGTCCGCCGGCTGCGCCGAGCGGGCTTGCTGCAGCAGCAGCTCCCGGCGGATGAGTTGCTGGAGCAGTTCGTGCGGGCTGTTTTCGAAGGCAGCCTTGTGCTGCGGCGGCATCTCCCGCAGGGCCTTCTGAAGGTCCCCGAGGGTGATCTTTTCTCCGTTCACCGAGGCCAGAACGGTATCGGGGCCGTACGTGGTTTCCTTTTCCTTGGTCCCCTCATTGGCGGGGGCGCCCTGGTCTGGGGCCGTCGGCGTGGCGACCTGGCCGGCCGGTGGGGCGCTGGACGCGGCGTCATCGCCCCCGTCTTTGCTGGCGACGATACCGGCGACGGCAGCCACCAACACCAGGACAACGGCCACCTTCCACCAGATACGACAGGCCAGGCATCGCGTCTCCTGCCCTTCTTCCGCTGAGGCCACGGCATCCCCGAAGATGCTCTCGGAGGTGCGTCCTTCGTTCTTCTCAGCACTCATGCGCAACCTTCCTTTCAAACGGATAATGACTGCAATACCTGCTGCGAGGAGCAGCCAGAGCACAATGCTCCCCCCTCCCCGCTCACATGGGCAGAGGGGCAGATGGGCCATCACTGCTGGCTGACACCGCCGTCGGGCGGCGCCGTGGGGGGCAGTTCCTCGCCCGTGTCCCATTCGAAGACTGGCTTGCAGCCCGGGCGGTTCAGCGCTTCATCCATCCGGGGCTCTACAACCTCCCGCAGGAACTCGAGCGCGGACTCTGCGTCGCCGTCCGGCACGGCCTGCTCGACCCACTGAATCTCCCGCTCGCCCAATATGACGGTGGCCTGCCGCTCCTGCTTCACCTCATGTTCCTCCCGATCCGCCCCGGTGGTCGTCATTCATGATGTCCAGCCCCACCCAGCCTGTCACGAAGTCCGCCAGGTCGTCCAGCTTGATGCGCAGATGGAGGCCGATCCAGCCCAGGACGAACGTGCGGTCGCAGTCGAAATACTGGTGTGAAGGCGGCTTGGCCTCCGCCCCGAGGGCCAGGCGCAGGAAGCCCTGGTCGTAACGCGCCACTGGCTCGCCGCCAGCCGTCGGTTCGCCTACGGCATGCTGCTCCGCGCCCCAGGCCAGAACTCCCCAGCTGTCCAGATGCCTGAAGTCCTGAATGCCCACACGGCCGCCGCCCACCCCAATCAGCTTTCCGTCGACATGCGCGTATCCGAGCGGGAAGACATTCCAGAAACTCACGAAGGCGGCGAAGTCCGGCCGCACGTGGTCCGAGACCAGGACGCCGACATCGAAGATATCCAGAGCGTCGCGACCACGGTTGCCCATGTAGGCGCAACCGGTCGAACCCAGCGAAGCCGCGACCAGCGTTGTCAGCACGAGTATCTTCGCAGCAGTGCGCATGTGATCGTCCTCCACCCGGCCTCACGCGTGTGGAACCGCAACGCCCAGCCGACGCCTGCACTCTGTCATGACCGGTTCCAGATCGGCCTCGGCCAACTCGAATGTTTTCTCTTTGGCGATCCCGAGGTCCGTCACGATCAGGTACTCGTACTCGCTGAGCCCGGCGGCCTCCATGCACTTCCTGGCGCAGCCGACCGGGCAGCCGTCCAGGGCGAGCACCTTATCCGAACCCTCCACCGAGGCGACCATCCCGCTCACGTGGCCACCCACGCCGGCCAGGCAGAAGAAGTTGGCCAACCCCTCCGACCAGAGGCGCCTGGCCACCTCGTTGGTGATCTGTCCCACGTTGGACCCGCCGGAGCACGCCAGCGTCACAGCCGTGTCCACACTGCAGCAACAGTTATCGTCCGCCACCATCACTGTGCCTCCTCACTGCAGCATCTTCTTGATCTCATCCACGCCCGGCACCTTGCCGGCCACCTTCACCTCGCCGTCCACCGCGAGGGCCGGCGTCATCATGACGCCGAACTTCATGATCTCGTTGACGTCGGTCACCTTCTCGACTTCGCATTCGAGCCCGAGCGCCTCTGCGGCGGCCTCGGCATTCTCCGTCAGCTTCTTGCACTTCGGGCACCCTGTGCCCAGTATCTGGAGCTTCATCTGCGCTCCTCCCTATGACATGAGAAGTTAACTCGTCACTCCGAGCCCCGAGGCAATCTGCTCCAGGGCCTCCTTCAAGTGCTGGTAGTCGCCCTCGAAGACGGGCCGGCACCCGGAGAGCCGTGCCTCTCCTGCGTGCAACTTCACGGCGAAGGCCAGGCAGGTCGGCTGTCCGCATTGTCCGCAGTTCGTGCCCGGCAGCCGCTTGTAGATCTCCAGGGCCGGCGGCTTCTCGCGTCGTTCGTAAGAAGGTTCGATGTCACCGCGCCGCGCCCAGATTTCGTTTGCACGGCGCCTAAGCTCCTCCAGCACGCGCCAGGCGTCCACGATCTCGTCCGCCTTCGCCACGGCGACGCGACGTGGGTACAGCGAGATCATGCGGTAGCCATCCATGAACGTGAACGTCGGCCCGTGCATGTTGTAGCTTGCCTGCTTCATCTGGGCGTTCATATAGGGGAAGATCTCCGTCAGGTCGCCCGATATGTGGGCGACGATGCGGATCTTCGTCTCGTCCGCCACGCAGGGGGCCAGCACCATGACGGCCGCCCGGCCGAACACGTCGTCCTGGAATTCCGGTGGCTCCTGTTGCGGCACTATGATCTCCGCCGGTCGGTAATCCACCCATCCCGCGCAGATGATGTCCCCTGCCTCTTTGGCAAAGCTCATCCGCGCCTCGCCATCCACGATCAGCGCCGGCTCTCCCGCGCGCCCGTAGCCCGGCTCCGGCGAGATGACCTCATGAGGCAACCCGAGCCGGTCGAGCGTTTGGCTCGCCTTCTCGAACTCTTCACGCGCTACGAATGTGGTCAGCTTACGTGCCACGGACTCGGGCGTGCTTGTTGACTGGTTACCCAAACACCGCTCCGTAGATCATGCCACTGATGGTGGCCATAGCGACCACCAGTGAGACGTAGACGGCCGTCTTCTTCGTGCCCAGCACGCTGCGGATCACCAGCATGTTGGGCAGGCTGAGGGCCGGCCCCGCCAGCAGCAGCGCCAGCGCCGGGCCCTTGCCCATGCCGGCGCCCAACAGGCCCTGCAGGATCGGCACCTCGGTGAGGGTGGCGAAGTACATGAACGCTCCCGCCACACTGGCGAACAGGTTCGCCCGCAGGCTGTTTCCTCCCACGGCGCCGGCCACCCAGCCGGAGGGGATGAGCCCCTCGTGGCCGGGACGACCCAGCAGCGCGCCGGCGATCAGCACGCCGATCAGCAGCAGAGGCAGTATCTGCCGGGCGAATCCCCAGGTCTGTTCCAGCCATTCCTCGCCCTTTTCCCCCGAAGTGCCCAGCAGCACCGACAGCGCCACCGCCCCCACGGCGAACGGGACCATCGGCTCGGCGGGGGCCATCAGGGATGCGGCCGCCACGGCGATGGCCGCGGTCAGCACCTTCCACCACCTCTGCCCGAACCACGCGACCAGCATCGTGCCCAGGCCGACGGCGAACGCGGCGGTCAGGACCCACTTCATCCGATAGACCGCCGCCCACAGCCCGCCTCCCTCGCCCGGTTCGCCCCAGTTGGCGAAGACCAGGATGCCCACCATCGAGGCGAAGTACAGCGCGTTCTGCCAGAGCGGCCGCTCGACCTCCGGCTCCGGCATCGCCATCTGCCCGTTCGCCTTCTCGACCTCTTCCTTCAGGAATATCAGGTGCATCAGCAGGCCGATGACGACGCTGAAAAGGACGGCGCCCACGGCGCGGGCCAGGCCGAGCTGGAGCCCCAGCACGCGGGCGGTCAGCACGATGGCCAGCACGTTGATGGCCGGGCCGCTGTAGAGGAACGCCGTCGCCGGCCCCAGCCCGGCGCCCATGCGGTAGATGCCGGCGAACAGCGGCAGCACCGTGCAGGAGCAGACGGCCAGGATCGTGCCCGATACGGAGGCGACGCCGTAGGCCAGCACCTTGTTGGCGCCCGCGCCGAGGTATTTCATCACCGAGGCCCGGCTGACGAACGCGGCGATGGCCCCGGCGATGAAGAACGCCGGCACCAGGCACAGGATGACGTGCTCGCGGGCGTAGGAGCGCACCAGGTGCAGCGCCTCCATCAGCGCGCCCCGGAACCGCGCCTCCCCCACCGGCAGGAAGAAGCACGCCAGGAATGCCGCCACAATCAGCGCCAGGCTCTTCCACTGCTCCTTAAGCTTCATCCGTCAGCCGCCATCCTGTCTATCCTATACATCCTCGTTAGCTTCGTTGCCGTTGCAGCGCAGGGAGCAGCAACGGCAGCAGGGAGCAGGGAGCAGGGAGCAGTGAAGCGCCGAACGCCAGCCCTTCCGCCGTTGCCGTCAGTTCACTACCTTCTCTGCGGTTATCTTGCCTCGTCGTGTCGCAGTGGTTACCCGAGCGCCGTTCTTCGTGCCCTTCGTGGTAAGAGCCATCTGTGCCGTGCGTTGTCGCTATCCTCCGCGCCCTCTGCGGTTAACCCTTTGCCGTTCTGCCGTCGCAGTTAATCCCGCCGCCGTTTTCCCGTGTCCTCCGTGCCCTTCGTGGTAAGAGCCATCTGCTGCCGTGTGTTGTCGCTATCCTCCGCGCCCTCTGCGGTTGACTTTTTGGCGTTCTGCCGTCGTGATTGATTGCTTTGCCGCCGTTCTCCGTGCCCTTCGTGTCCTTCGTGGTAAAAGCCATCTGTGCCGTGCGTTGTCGCTATCCTCCGCGCCCTCTGCGTTCTCTGCGGTTGACCCTTTGCCGTTCTGCCGTCGTAGTTGATTCCTTTGCCGTCGTTCTCCGTGTCCTCCGTGTCTCCGTGGTGAGATCGGC
>JAWOCH010000388.1:0-4402 GCA_046483865.1 Candidatus Brocadiia bacterium
CTCCATGAACGCCTCCAGCAGGCGCTTGAGCACATAGCGGGCACGGCCGGTCAGATAATCCCACAGTCTCTGTTGACATTCGGCGCGGACGGTGCGAAGCTCAACCATCGGGGCGGCTCCTTTCGGTTTGAAGCAGCTCTACTGGCGAAAAAGCTACAACAAACCGTAGGGCCGCCCCCTTTTCAAGTCCCCGGGGCGCGCCGCATGGGGTGGCAGCTTCGCGCGCGGCGCTGCTTGCGCTCCGGTCGCCCTCGGGCTCCCTCCGCGAAAGCAGCGCCAACTACCCACCAGACAATTTACACACTGCTCTTTACACCACGGGGCGCAGAACCAGCACTCATGCGAGAGGGCCAGCAGCGCCCAGAGCCGCTCGCGGGGCTTCCGGCCCTAACGCGACAGAAGGTCGTTCACCGCGCCGCGCAGCTCGGGCAGGTGTAATTCGACGACGCGCCAGACCTCGGCGGGGTCCACGCCCATGTAGTCGTGGATCAGTACGTCCCGAAGGCCTGCTATCCGACGCCACGGGATGTCCGCGCGCTGCGCCCTGGTGGCACTGGTCAGGTTCTTGGTGGCTTCCCCGATGATCTCGAAGTTCCTGACGACGGCGTCCTGCAGCAAGTTGCTCTGCATGAACTCCTCGCGGCCCCCGGCCGTGTAATCGAGGATCCTACCTATGGCTTCGTCTATGTGGGACAGGTAGACGCGGTCGTCTCTCACAGCGGCATGGCCTCCTCCAGTATGCGCTCGCGCAGGAGCCGATGGAGGGCGTTCTCAGTCACTACGTCCACAGGGCAGCCCAGAAGGTCCTCCAGGTCCTGTTTCAGGGCGACGTGGTCGAGCAGCGAACGGCCCTCCTCCAGCTCAACCAGCACGTCCACGTCGCTTCGGGCTTCGGCTTCTCCCCGGACTACGGAACCAAACAGCCGCACGTTGCGCGCACCGTGTCGCCGAGCAGTTCGCAACACCTCCTGGCGCCGCTCCGTGATGTCCTGCAAAGTCGGCATGAGACCTCGCCTCACTGAAGCAATCTGCATTATACCTGCGGTGGCGGGCTCCTGCCACCGGCCGGAAGTCGGCCTGGAGGGCGCGTTGGCTCGGTGTCCGTCAAGCGTAGCGCGCCTCCAGCGTGCGCCCTTCCTCGGCGCTGCGCACGGCGAGGTCTATGATGTGGATGGGGCGGCGGGCCCATTGGGGCGTGATGATCAGCTCCTCCCGCCCCAGCAGGGCCGCGGCGACGTTGGCGTAGTAGCGCTCCCGCTCGCCCGGCGGGTTCTCGCCTTCCTCCTCGACCGGCTCCCCGTCGGTCTGCACGATGCTGCGGTAGTGGCCGCCGCCAAACATGTAGGTGCCCCGCTTGCCGGTGACCTCCACCATGTTGCGGTGGACGTTCTTCGGGAAGCTGTCTATCGAGGACATGCACAGCGTCAGCCATTTGCCGTTGTCGAATCGGGCGACGGCGAACGCCTCGTCCTCGTTGGTGTCCTCGCCCCAGGGGCTCTGCGCGGACCAGAAGCCGGTGTGGTTGAAGCCGCTGACCTCGACCAGGTCGCCGTCGAGGAGCTGCAGGGAGTACTCCAGCAGATGGACGCCCCAGTCGTAGAGGATGCCGCCGGAGATGCTCCGGCTGCTGCGCCACCATTCACCGGGCGCGCGATAGCCGCCCAGGTGGGCCTCGATCCGGAAAACCTCCCCAATGGTGCCCTCCTCGCGCACTTGCTGGACGGCGCGCAGTATGCACCCGTCCCAGTGTCGGTTGTGGAAGACCGACAGCAGCGCGCCGTTGCTGTCGGCGGCGGCTATCATGCGGTCGCACTCGGCGGTGGTCAACGCCATGGGCTTCTCGACCACCACGCTGCGGCCCGCCTCCAGGCACTGGACGGCAAGCTCCGCGTGGGTGTTGTGCGGGGTGACGATCGCCACCAGGTCCACGGGCGAGTCGGCCAGCATCGCCTCCGCGGACGGGAACGTCTCGACCCCGGGGAAGTCCTCCTGGGCGACCTCGAGTCGCTCCTCGTCCACGTCGGCGACGGCCGTCGGGGTCATTCCCGCCTGCTCCATGAGATTCAGGTGCTGGGCGCCCATGTTGAACGCGCCGCCGTAGCCGATAACGCCGACTTTGATGTCCTTCGCCGTGCTGAACTCGGTCATGTCTTGCCTCGAAAGGTAGGATAGCTGCGAACAAGGCCGGGGATGTTAGGGGCGCGGGGCGGCGGTGTCAAAGGTCCGGCCACGTTCGGCGGGGCCTTCATTCGTGGCCGATCAGGCGGGTCACCTCCGGCGCTCTCGATACCGAGGCGGCGTCGCCTACCTCCAGCACTGCCATGTCCGGATCATTGTCGACGGCCAGGTGCGCCCGCGACCTGACTACCTCCAGCTCGACCGTGGCGGATTCGTCCAGCTCCAGGGGCGCGCGCTGCTCGGTCAGGTTGTTGAACGCCACTCCGATCCCCGCCGCGAAGGTATCCCCCGTGATGGAGCGATAGTAGCCGGTGGCGCCGAAGGGGGTGGCTACCACGATGCCGTCCCCAATCAGCATGTCGTCCACCAGCTCGCCGTCCACCCGCAGGCTGAAGCGCAGGGCGTGGCGGGGGTTGACGTTGCGGATGATGACATCGTTGGTGGCCAGGCGCCTGGCGTCACTGACCCGGGCCTGGAGCTTCAGCGTCTGTTCGATGATGGCCTCGCCGGCGCGGATCATCTGGAGGGCCTGTTCCAGCGGCTCGTTGTGGCACTTGAAGCAGATCAGGCTGTCGCGCACGGGCAGCTTGGGGATGCCTGGATACTGCCGCTCGCTGATCAGGAAGGTGCCGTCGCCGCCCAGCGAGATGACGAAGTCCGGGTCGTCCTTTGCGTAAGTGAATCCGCTCTCCTCCGCCAACGCGCGGACCTTGCCCACGTTGTCCGGATTCTTCGCGCAGACGCAGTATGTTTCCAGCAAGCCCGGCCCCCTTTGCCGTTCCGCCGTTGCCGTACCTCAAGCCTGGCGTTCTTCGATTCTCCTGATCTTCCCCACGCGACGGCGGTGGCGTTCTTCGCCGCTGAACTCGGCCTCCAGGAACGCGCGGGCGATCTCCCAGGCCAGCTCGTCGCCGATGACGCGGCCCCCCAGGCAGATGACGTTCATCTGGTCGTGTTCTACCCCCTGGCGCGCGGAGTAGGTCTCGGTGATCAGCGCGGCGCGCACGCCGGGGAACTTGTTGGCGGTGATGCAGGCGCCCACACCGCTGCCACAGATGACGATGCCCCGGTCCAGCCGCCCCTCGGCGATCGCGCCGGCAACGGGGGCGGTGCGGTCGGGATAATCATCGTCCGGGTCGAGTTCCTTCGCGCCGAAATCCTCCACCTCGTAGCCCTCACGGCGGAGACGTTCCAGCATCCGCTCCTTCAGCTCGAACCCGCCGTGGTCTGCCGCGATGCCCAGCCGCATGTGAGCCCCTCCCCGTGTTCCGCTTTGGTCCTGTGGCATGGCCCATGCTACGGGGTCCGAGCGGCACGCGCAAGAGGCGCGGGCGGCGCTCACCTGCTCCGCCCGCGCCTCACAGGGCGCTCCCCCGCGCAGAGGCCGGGGTGGGGAACTGTGCCTCTGTCACGGTGTCACTGTCACGTTGTCTATCTCCGCCGTGCACAGCACGCCGTCGGAGTGGCTGGTCACCGGCAGGCCGATGTACACGTCGGTGGCCATGCTGATGGTGGCCGAGCCCACCTCCGTCCAGCTCGAGCCGTCACTGGATTCGTAACCGGTGAGGGTGTCGCCGCTGCGCACCAGCCGCACCCAGTAGGGCGGCGTCACGGCGCTTCCGCCGGCGTGGCTGCTGGACCCGTCCGTGGTGGTGCGGTACTGGAAGGCAGCACCGTTGCCCGGGGTCAGCGCCATCATGGCGTGCTTTGAGCCGCCCGTCAGCGACTCGCGGATCATCACGCCGGCCTTGGCCCAGGAGTTGGTGTTCTCCAGGCTGGCCACGCGCGCTTCGATCTCGCCGTCACCGCTGAGCGACCGGTAGGCGAAGTGGAAGTTATCCGAGTTGTTCCAGATATCGTCTCCGTCACCTTCGACAGTGAAGGTCCCGCCCGAGGAGCTTGCGTTGCCGGCGGCGCCGGGGCTGCCGACGTCCTGGCTCTGCCACGGAGAGGGCAGACCGGCGACCGAGTAGAGCTGCGACTGCGGGATGATCTCCTCAGCCTGACTGGCGCTGGACCAGTAGAGTTCAATCACCGCGCCGCCGCCGTTCTCGTAGTAATCGAGCTGGATGTCGTACTTCGTCCCGGCGCTCAGGGCGATCGTGCCGCTGTCGTAGGTCGGCCCGTGGTCGGTCCAGTTGTCTATGACCGACTGGCCGTTCACCCACAGGCGCACACCATCGTCGGAGCGCGTCGTGAACGTGTAGGTCTCCGAGTAGAGGGG
>JAWOCH010000391.1:0-2940 GCA_046483865.1 Candidatus Brocadiia bacterium
GCCATGCCCTCACTGAGGGGCTGGCCGTGATGGACGCGCATGTAGCCCTGCACTGGGCCGGAATGCCCTTCGCCGCAGACCATCTCGGTCTGCCCCGTGTCCTGGAAGCCCACAGCGCCCGCCAGCAGCGCGCGCTCGCGAGATTCGCCGAACTCATCGCGCGTGCCCGTCTCGAAGTCGGCGATCAGGCCCCCCCCGCCCTCCACGAAGGCCCGCAGCCGTTCGGCGGTCGCGTTGTTCATGCAGACCATGCTGGGCACGATCAGCACCTCGTAGCGGGACAGTGAGTCCTCGTCCAGCCGGCGCGTGGACGTGATGTCGTAGGGGATATGCGCCTCGTTGAGCGCCTGCTCGAAGCCGCGCAGATCATTCACGTAGCGGCTGCCGGCCCGGTCGTTGCCGTAGTACATCAGCGTGGCCTGGCTGTAGACGATGGCCGCGTTCGCCGGGGAGGAATCGCCGCCGTAAAGCTCCTGGTGCTCGTCCATGAAAGAGAACAGCGACTCCATGGCGGCGAAGCCGCGCTTGTCCTCGTGGACGGCGGGGGGGCCGCCGGAGAGGTTGACCATCGGATGGCCGCCGTGCGCCGCGACCTGCGCCAGGTAGACCTTCTGCTCGACGGGCGGCGCGGCATTCCTCCGCCACGGCCAGGCTGCGAAGTAGGAGGCCACCGCCCACACCGGCCGGTCGCTGACGGTCGTCATGTAGTTGGCCGTCTCTGCCGGCCAGCGAAGGTACTGCCAGTCCCCGCCGCTGCCCTCCGGGCCGAACCAGAACCGCGTCTGGATCTCGACCTGGACGATGTCCTCCAGCTCCGCCAGCCGCTCGATGTCGAGCGAGGAGTTGACCGTCCAGCCGGGGTCGCCGAAGCAGACGGAATTGCCCACCACCGGCAGCCCGGGGCGGATGGAGTGGACCATCTGCACCAGCTCCGCCACACACTGCACCGTCTGCTCCTCGCGCCAGCGGACGTAGCGTCGCCACGCCGGATCGCTCCAGTCGCGCCTGTTGGGCAGTCCCTGGCCGGTGTCCCGCCGGTAGCCCTGGCGGCACGCCTCGCAGTGGCAGACATCCCGCCCGAACCCGTAGCTGCCGCCGCCGAACTTCATGCCGTCCACGTCGTACCGCTCGCAGATTTCGCGGACCATCTGCCGGCTGTACTCGCGCACCCATCCGCCCATCGGGCAGGAGCAGTAGGTGTAGGGCGTGGCCCGGCGCGGGGTGCCGTCAGCGTTGCGGGCGGGCCACTCGGGGTGTGCTTCGAACGCAACGTTCGGCAGCGCACCGAGGTCGAGCATGGGAAACGCCCTTATCCCGTGGCGATGCGCCGCCTCGACGATCTCGCCGGTGATGTCCTGATCGCCCAGCCACGGGCTGACGCGCTGGAGGTCGAGATCGGTGGGGTATGTGGTTACGTAACCGCCGGCGAAGAAGGAAAAGAAGGTCACCTTCAGCCGGGCAAACTCGCGCGCCATCGCCTCCGCGTCGAAGTCCTCGCAGTCCACGTCGCGGATGGTCATATGGATGCCGCGGTTGCGTCGCTTCAGCCACTCAACACCGGCCATCGCCTGGCCTCCTCGCGGTTTCCCGCGTTTCTGGTTCGCAACTCCTTCATACCATGCTCGGGGGCGTAGACGCGAGAGGGCCGCAAGATGGCGCTGCGCTGTTGAATGGGCGCGAACCCTATATGCTGTACGGCCCCGTGGATGCTTCGAAGCCCTTCATCGGCTGCCCGAGCCGGGCGAAAGCAACGCAGAGCCGGGGTGCCCCGTGCTGATGGCCAGGACGGCGGGGGCGCCGTAGCCCTTCTGCAAAGTGTTGGCGCTGATCAGCTCCACGCTGGCGATCTCGCGCTCGGGGCGGGGGTTCTCCCACTCGTACGCGTAGACGGCCAGCGAACCCAGATGCCCACGCCATCTCCTCTCGGGCATGGTCCACGCCAGCCGCGCGTCGGCCAGGTGGCGCGGCTGGCTCCAGTGCCGCCACTGCCTGATCTGGAGGTCCCATCTGATGGGGATGTCGAGAGAAGTGCCGTCTGCGTAGTTCGCCCTGTAGGTGAACAGGATGACCGACTCATCCTCGACCTCGTCCTCCCACAGTTCCTGCAGGGCCGGGCCGGGGGAGTAGGTGTGCAGGAAGGCGAACGTATCTGCCTTGCGTCCGACGGGCACGGTTATGCTCGCCTCCCTGCTTTCCGAGCCGCTGCCCTCCAGCACGAGGAGCGTGGGTTCGGAGGTGAGCTGGTCGGGTTCGATGTACCACCGGATGCCCGCGTAGCTCTGTTCGCCCTTGGGCATGTCGCGCAGGTCGGCCCCGTAGCGCCCGGCCTGGAACCAACTCGGCGTCTCCAGGCTGTTGGCGTGTACGTTGAACAGCTCCGGGGGGATGCGCAGGGGCTCGTAGACGGTCTCGCCCGCGTAGTAGGCGGTCACCGCGCCGGCCCACTCGAACCCCTCCAGCCACGCCGCCCCGTGCGGCAGCGCGCCGATGTCGGCGCGCGAGCCGTCGGGATCGCTGAACTCCGCGCGCGGGTCGCCCGCGTCAATCGCCGGGGAACCGGCCCGCAGGCGGTAGTCCCCGCGAGCCCTGTCCACGTAAAGCGGCGGCTCCGTAACGGCCTCCTCGCCGGTCACCAGGGCGAAGGAGTCGAACTCCTTCCCCTGGCGCCGACGCACGCGCTCGGGCGCCCGGTTCTCGGCCGGATACAGCAGATTGTGATGGAACCGGATGTTGTGCCCCTCGCGGTCTTCGTAAGAGCAACTGGCCGGCACCTGCAGCTCGTTGGTCGAGATGTTGTTGAAAACGGAGATGTCCCTGAAGTTCGGGTTGCCCGGGTGGCCGTGCACCCGCAGGCCGCTGGAGGCCCACCCGATGCCCGCCGCATGGCCTCCGCCGCCGTCCACGGTGTTGTTGTACACACGGATGTTCCGCACCGCGGCC
>JAWOCH010000088.1:0-6173 GCA_046483865.1 Candidatus Brocadiia bacterium
GTAGCCGAGTATGCCCAGGCGGGCCTGCCTGAGCCGCCGCACGGCGGCCGCAGCGCTGAAGAAGTCGGCCAGTTCGCCCATTCCGTCCTCATCCTCCACGTGCGAGGTCACGTAGCTGAACGGCACCTCGCTGCGCAGCAAGACGTTGGCCAGGTCCTGGGTGCCGTGCACACCGTGATTCTCGATCATCAGCCGGTCGCTGAACCCCTCCCCCACCCCCTCCAGCTCCTGGGTATTCCACACGATGATGGGCAGGTGGGTCCGCTTCAGGGCGGGCAGGCTGATCTGGCTCGGCGAGTAGGTCAGCAGCACCACAAGGACGGCGTCGCAGTCCTCGTCCTCGAACTGGGCCACGCGCGCCTCCACGTCCCGGCGTTGGAAGACGGCTCCCGGGAACAACACTTCCGCGTGCGTCTCCAACGCCGGCAGCACCTGCCGACGCACCCACTGCTCGCGGCCCTCGCGCAGGTCGGAGCCCTTCTGCTCGTAGAACTCGAGTGTCAGTCCGAGTAAACCGACCCTGGGGAGTCTCTCCTCTGCACCCATGTCCGCCTCTCCTGGTTGTTGTCAGCCTTCGTCCGGCTGTGGCAGGTCTGTCCATTCGCCCCGCCGGGCCGAGGTCCGGACCGCTTCCAGCACCCGCTGCAGGTGAAGGCCCTGGGCGAGCGACGGGCTCGGTTCGGTGCCCTCGGCGGCGGCCTTCAGGAAGCAGTAGAGGCTGTGGAAATGGCCCCGGATCCAGCCGATGGAAAACTTCGGTCCCGGGAAGTCCGCCCCGGTCCCCGGATACTTCTGGACGGCCGCTATGCGCTTCCATCCCCTGCTGCCGCCGCATTCGCCGGCCGGTTCGCGCTCGTCGTAGTACTCCAGGTAGTTGGGCTGCATGAGGTTGAAACGCATCGCTCCCTGGCGCCCGTGTATCTCGAATCGAAGCTCGTCCTCGGTGCCCGTGGCGATCTTGCTGGCCTCTACGCTGCCGAACGCGCCGTCCGGGCAGCGCAGCAACATGACGGCGGCCTCCTCCGCGTCCACCTCCATCGTCTCGCCGGGGTGGTCACTGTCGGGGCGCTCGTCCGCCCATATGCGGCTTTGACAGTGCACGGCCTCGAACGGACCGATCAACCAGCCCAGAAGGTCGAGCACGTGTGAGCCGAGATCGCGGATCACCCCGCCGCCGGCCGCCGCCGTGGACTTCCAGTTCACCGCCTTACCCGGGTCAACGCTGCCGCTGTGCAGGTAGACCGCCCGGAAGTGAGTCACCGGCCCGATGCGACCCTCCTCCACGAGCTGCTTGGCTCGGATCGTGGCCGGGTAGAACCGGTATTGCAGGGCCACCTGCGCCGTGCCGCCGTAGTCCTGCAGCATATCTTCCAGCCGGTCCGCCTCCTCCAGGCTGCCCGTGACCGGCTTGTCCACATAGATGTGCTTGCCGGCGGCGACGGCGGCCTCCAGCGCGGGGAAGTGCTCGCTGTTCGGCGTGCAGATGTGCACGATGTCCACGTCGTCGGCCTGGATGACCTCCAGGGGGTCGAGGGTCCAGCGGGCGAACCCGCCCACCTCCCGGGCCCGGACCGCGGTCTCGTGCCGGGAGGTGCACACCGCGCGCAACGTCACTCTGGCGGGGGCCGGATCGTAGTAGAAAGGAATGCTCTTGTGGGCCAGCGTATGAGTCTTGCCCATGAAGCCGAAACCCAGCACACCCACCCCCATGGCGGGCCGGGGCCTGCTCGTCCGAGATTCAGGCATATCCCAGCTCCTCGGCTGTCTCGCCGATAGACTCATCGATGATCTGAAGCCCCTTCAGAAGAACTGCGTCCTCCATGACAATCGGTGGGCTCATCCGCAGTATGTGGCCGGCCGGGATCCAGGCAAGTCCCTTCTTGAATGCCTTCTGATAGACCATCTTGCCGGCCTCCGGGAACGGCTCCTTCGTCTCCTTGTCCTTCACCAGCTCGATGCCCATCAGGCAGCCCTTCGCGCGCACATCGCCGACGATGGCGTGGTCCTCCTCCATCTTCTGCATCCGGCCCAGCGCCACATCTCCCAGGTGTAGAGACCGCTCGAGCAGCCCCTCCTGCTGGATGGCCTCCGTGCTGGCCAGAGCCGCAGCGCACGCCATCGGGTTGCCGCCGTAACTGCTGGAGGCGCTGATGGACTCGAAGGAGTCCTTATGGGCGTCGCGCACGGCGACACACGTCACCGGGAAACCGTTGCCGAACCCCTTGCCGATGGACACGACGTCGGGCACCACGTCCCAGTGCTCCAGGCACAACCACTTGCCCGTGCGGCCCCAGCCGGTCAGAACCTCGTCCGCCATCAGCAGCAGGTCGTGCTCGTCGCAGTAGGCGCGCAGCTTCGGGAAGAAGTCGTCCGGGGGCATCACCGTGCCTCCCCAGCCCTGGATGGGCTCCAGCACGAAGCCGGCCACGTTGTGGACGGTCGCCCTTGCGATGTACTCGTCGAAGAACCGAATGTAGGCGTCGGTGTCAATGGCCCCGTCGTCCCTGGTCCAGTGCGGTCGGTAGACGTCCGGCCGCGGCAGCATGTGCATGCCCGGCGCCCGGGCCGGACCGTAGACGGACGAGCGGAACTGGGCGAGGGAGACCGAACCGTATGTCTTGCCGTGGAAGTCGTAGAAACACGAGAGCATCTCCTGGCTGCCGCTGGCCGCGCGCATCACGCGCAGGCCCGCTTCCACGGCGGTTGTGCCCGAGTCGTAGAACTGGAATCCGCTCAGGTCGCCGGGCAGCACCTCGGCCAGCTTCTCGACGAGCCGGGTCTTGACCCCCGTGACGAAGTCGTGGCAGTTCATCAGGCGGCCCGCCCAGTGCCGGACCGCCTCGGTCACCTTCGGGTGGCAGTGACCCAGGGTGGTAACGTAGATGCCCGAGGAGAAGTCAATATAGCGGTTGCCGTCGGCGTCGGTGAGCACACAGCCTCTGCCCGACTCAAAGGCGACCGGGAACAGCTTGACCTGAGTGCTGAGACCTTTGAAATGGCGGGTGCATCGCTCGTGCAACTGGCGGGACCTCGGTCCGGGCGGCTCAACGCGAACGTCCGGGACCTCGGCCAGGTCCACGTGTCCCCAGCCAGCCGGCGTGGCCGCGGTCTCACTCCAGTTGGTGCTTCCGGATGACGTCGTCAACTGCCTCTCCTTTCTTCACTACGTCAATCAGGGCAGCCTGGAATGCTTGCGGGTCGGGCACCTGGACGGCGTTGCGGCCGAAGACGACCCCCCCGGCGCCGTCCCGGACCTCGGCGGCTGCCAGCTCGAGCGCGTCCGCCTGGGTCGGCCGCTTCTCCGCCCCCAGCCCGAGAACCGGCACGGGGCAGGTGCCGGTGACCTGCGCGAAGTCGCACGTGTAGAAGGTCTTAACGGCGTCAGCGCCCAGCTCCGCAGCGATGCGTGTGCCCACCATCACGTTCTCGTGGAGTTCCTCCGGCGCCATCTCCGGATGGCCGGTGGGGAAGTACTCCCCAATCACGGGCAGGCCCAGCCCGTGGGCCTCGGCGGTCAGTTCGGCGAAGACGTTCACGTTCCGGGCGTCCCGCTCCTCATCGCCGGTGCGCAATGTCAGCGACACCAGGGGGATGTCCATCCCCTCGCGCAGCGCGTCCAGCACCCCGTAAGCGCCCACGCTGCTTGCGGCGCTGTAGCCCCATCCGAAGCAGTAGACGGAGTTCCAGTTCAGCCGGACCGCCGCCAGCGGCCGCCGGCTGCCCGCGAACAGGTCGCAGCAATGACGCATCATGCCAGGCGCCAGCAGGACCGCGTCCACGTCGGGGTTGATCCGGCGGGCCGTCTCCGGCAGGTCCTCCATGCCCTGGATGGGACCGTCGAAAAGTCCGTGGTCCATTGCGATGATGACCGCACGCCCTTCGCCGAACAGCCGCTTGAGCCGTATCTCGCGTCCGTCCATTGATCCTCCTCAGACAAGCGTGACGACCGCGCCCCGGTCCCGCAGCGCCTCCACGTGACCCGGATCGGCAGCCCGGTCGGTGATCAACTCCCCGATGCCTTCTGTCGCGATGTAGCGGGCGCCTCCGGCCTTTCCCAGCTTCGAGGCGTCCGCAACCACTACCACCCGCCCGGCGTTCGCCGCCATGCGTTCGGCCACACGGGCCGTCTCCATGTCCGCTGCGAAGCTGCCCCGTTCCGCTTCGATGCCGTCGCTCCCAACGAACGCCACGTCGGCGGTCAGTCGGTCGAGCATCAGCTCCGTGCCGGGGCCAACGAGGTCCGGACTGCCGCGCCGCACGCGCCCGCCGACCAGGATCAGGCCGATGTCCTTCTGCGCCCACAGACTGCTGGCAATCAGCAGACTGCTGGTTACCACTGTGCACGGCGGCCCCTCCCTTGCCAGGGCCCTGGCCACCTCCAGGGTCGTCGTGCCGGTGTCGAGGAACACCGTCTCCTCGGGCTTGACCCGGCGGGCGGCTGCGGCCCCGATGCGGCGCTTCTGTGCCAGGTTGCGGCGACGCCGCTTGTCGAAGGCGAACTCGAACGTAATCCGCTGGGCGGGAACCGCCCCGCCGTAGCGCCGCACCACCGCGCCGCCCTCCTCCATCGCCCGCAGGTCGCGCCGGATCGTCATCGCACTGACGCCAAGGCGTTCGGCCGCTTCGGTGGTGTCAACCCCGCCCTCGCGGCAGATCATCTGCTCGAGCCTGCGGCGACGCCTCTCAACCTGTGCGGACGTTCGTGGCATATGTGCAAGTATGTTCGATATGAACACCATGTCAAGGGGAAATCACTACTCGTCCATCAGATCGTACGTTCGGGCGGGAAACCGCCACTGCGCGCCGGAATACCGAGCAGGTCGCCGGCGTCGCGGTAGGTCAGGTCTATCTGCGAACCGCCGCTCGGGATCGCAACCCGTTTTCCCCCTTTGCTCGCAAGCCGGGTTGTGCGTCTGTGTCTCAGCTTGGGCGCCATAGCTTCATCGACGGCGGCTTGCCCCGGGGGTCGTCCAGGTCTGGGAGCGCGTGGGACTGGTGATGTCGTCCTTGTTGGCGTTGAGCTGACCGCGTTCGAAGCTGGTCAGGCGGTAGACGCCGTCGTAGCCGTAGAGCTCGCTTTCGGTCGCGTCGTGCAGCGCCTCCTGGTAGAGCTTGTTGCCGACCCGGTCGTAGTCATGCGACCAGCCGGCCAGCAGCGTGCCGGATGAGTCCTTCCACCGGTGGTTCTTGATCCGGCCGAACGTGTCGTATCCGTAGCCGGAGAGGCTGGCGCCGGAGTCGTTCAGGTGCGTCAGGTAGGCGCCGCTGTGGTACTCGCGCTTCTGCAGGAGTTGGCCCTTCCAGGTGTCCTCCACCAGGTCGTTGGTTCCGTCACTGACCACCGTGTGCCGTCCGACGGCGTCATAAGTGTAGGAGAGCGTCAGCGCGCTGGGGTAGTCCATGGTCTTCAGCCGCCCGGACAGGTCGTAGGTGTAGGTTACCTTCCTGTCGGTCATTGTACCGTACTTCTGCGTCTCCTCCACCTTCAAATCGCCGTCCGACTCGCGGCTGTAGGACCAGGCGACCTCGCTGTCGTCGCCGGTGCCGCCGGAGTTGTTGTCGGCCACCGACGTGGGCCGCCCGAGGGCGTCGTAAGAGTACGTGACCTGGGTAGTCCCGACGAGGCCGGTGCCGGTGACGTCCTCCTGCGTCACGCGCCGGGCGTTGTCGTAGGTGTAGGAGACCTGCCAGGAGCGCTGGTCGGTGCGGGTCGAGACGGTGCCGTCGTCGTTGTAGGCCACGGTCACCTCGCCGGAGTCCGGATAGACGGTCTTGGTGACTTTGCCCGGGTGTTTGGCGGCGCCGTAGTAGTAGCTGGTGTCCTGGTGGTTGGTGTCGTCCTCCCACGCCTGGATGGTGTCGTAGTAGACCTCGTTGGTCCCGTCCCACTGATCGAACTTCCAGGTCGTCTTGATTTGTTCCCCGCCGGTGGCGGCGTCGCGGATCTCCTCGGTCTTGCGTCCGATCATGTCATAGGCGTAGGTAGTTTCCATGCCCAGCGGATCAGTCACCTTGGTGGTGCGCCCCAGCTTGTCATAGGTGTAGGTGGTGACGTGGACGGTGTCGGAGGAGGAGGGCGCGCTGGAGGGACAGGGGTCCGGAAGCGAGCCCGTGCCGTAGTCCGCCTCGGCCACCTTCCGTCCGTCCGAATCATACCAGAACGCGTGGCTGTA
>JAWOCH010000411.1:0-3657 GCA_046483865.1 Candidatus Brocadiia bacterium
CTCGTGCACGCCGAAAGACCCTCGCGGACCGTCGGTGACCACGGCCACGCGCCCTCCGCAGTCGGCCACCTCCTCATGCAGAGCGGCTGTCGCCCGTTCGGGCTCCTCCTCGCCGTAACGCGAGCGGGCAAACTCCAGCGGCACGACGGCGTAGTCGCAGTTGGCCAGCAGCTCATCGGCGGGCCCACCGCCTCCCTCCAGGTCCAGCGTCACCGGAACGCCCGCCGCGCGGGCCAGGCGCGCGGTCCGCAGGGCCGGCTCGGGCTGGAAGTTATCCACGTGGACCACGCGCGCCCGGCGCACCACGTCCTCTGCGATGGTCTCCGCTGACGGCTCGGGCCAGTTCTCCGTCGAGAAGAAGATCGTGCGCGTTCCGGCCGAGCTGTGCGCCAGGATGACCGCTACCACGACGGATCCGCCGGGTACCCTCTCGATGAAACGCGTATCCACGCCCTCGCGCTCGAATTCCTGCACGCAGAAATCGCCGAAGGCATCGTCCCCGAGTGCGCCGAGGTATGCCGCGCGGCCGCCGAGCCGCGTCACGGCCACCAGCGCCGTGGCCACCAGGCCGCCTCCCTGGGGCAGTATGCGCGTTTCGCTGGTCTTCTGATCCTCTTCCGGGGGGCCTTCCAACTCAACTACTATGTCGAAGGCACAACAACCCATGCCGATCACGTCGTATTCACGTTCCATGGCGGTCTCGTCCAGGAGTCGGGATTGGGGCGGATATGATAACGCGCCGGCGCTGCCGTGCCAATCGGGGTTCAGGTGATGCTTGCCATCAGTTCCTCCCGGGACAGCTCCACAACGGCGGTATTGGTATCTGCCGCTCCGTAGTAGAGCAGGAAAGTGTCCTCAAGCGGCACGATGCCGGTCGGGAAGACCACCGAGGAGACGAACCCGGCCGTTTCGAAGTCCTCCTCGGGCCTCAGCACCGGTTCAGCGGAGCGGCCCAGGACTTCAGCGGGTTCGTCGCGGGCCAGCAGCAGCGCGCCGGCGGAGTAGACGCCCACCCCGGTGTCTTCCGTGGGAGCCGAGGCCCCGTGGTAGATCTCCAGCCATCCGCGCTCCGTCTCAATCGGGGGCGTGCCGGCGCCGATCCGGCCCGTTTCCCATTCGGCGCTGCCGGCGTGCAGTGGTCGGTGCCCGCCCCAGTGGAGGCCGTCGTCTGAGTCGGCCAGCCAGATGCCGGGCGGGCTGAAGTGCAGGCTGGGGTTGGGCCGGTGCAGGGCGGTCAGCCGGCCGCCTATACGGCGGCTGAACAGGACGACATCCTTGTTCTCCGGGCAGAAGATGACGCCATGCCGGCGGAACGTCCGGAAGTCTGCCGTGGTCGCCAGAGCCGTTGCGGCGCCGTGCTGCGAGACGGCCACGTACGTGACGTAAAACTCGTCGCCTATCGGCACGATGCGGGGATCCTCCACGCCGTATGTCTCCAGCTCCGTCCGTGGCTCGAACCGCGCGACCTCGGGCGGCTCGAAGGCCCTCCCGTGGGGGCTCGTGTAGATGCGGATGTGAGAGACGAAGGTCAGCCGGAGCGTCCCGGAGTCCAGCACCCGGACCATACGGGGATCCCTCAGCGCGAGCGCTTCGTCCGGCAGCCAGTCCACCGTCAGGGTCCCGTCCGTCGTCCATCTGGGAAGGCCCGTCATGCCCTCGCGCTGCTCGGCCGGCGCTTCGGCCACGCGCACCATGAGCACGATTTCATCGCCGCACCGGGCAGCGCCCGGGTTGAACGCGCCGATGACGCGGAAGTCCTCTCGCGACGGTTCCAGGTCCTCCGGGCGCAGCAGGCATCGGTTGAACAGCCTCTCCACAGTCATTGCCCCTCGGACTCCCCGGCGTGGGCCAGTCGGTCGGCTTCGAGGGCGACCTCCAGCGAGCGGCGCCCGTTGGCCTCGGTGATGCGCCTTTCGTGATCGCGGTCGCGCAGATATGCAAGCTGGTCCTGCACCAGCGCGCGCAGCAGGCGTCCGTAGCGGTGCATCTTCTCCACGTCGGCGCCTTGGGTCATCTCGATCATCTGGTAGACGTCCAGCTCCTTCTGCCGTGCCCGGCAGAGGCGCTCCTTGCCGCTCCAGTTCGTGGTCACGTCCAGCGTGGCCCGCGGGAACAGGTCGCACAGCGCGCGGGTGTCGGCTTCGTCTGCGATGGCGTGGATGCGGACGCCGGTCGGTATCCAGCCCTCCAGCGTGATGTCGCCGCGCTCGAAGACGATCCGCAGTTGCTGGCGGTCCATGCGGTTCGGCTGGTGAAAACCGTGGTAGAAGTTGGCCAGGACGCCGTTTGAGTAACGCACGGCACACTGCACCTGCTCCTCTATGTCCGTGCCAGGCCGCCTGCCCACCTGTGCGGCCTCCACCGTGCCGGGCCCGAACCAGCCCTCGAACAAATCGAAGAAGTGCACTCCGTGCTCGACGAAGATGCCTCCGCTCAGGGACCGATCCCAGAACCAGTGGTCGGGCCCCAGCGCTTCGTCGGAGGCGTAGTTCTCGAAGTAGGCGTGCAGCGGCTCGCCCAGCGGCCGGCGCTCGACCAGTCCCCGAACGGCGTCGAACAACGGGTTGTAGCGCTGCATCAGGTCGCAGGCCAGCAGCCGATCGGCCCGTCGGGCCGTCTCGACCATCTCGTCCGCCTGCTGGAGGGTGAGCGCCAGCGGCTTCTCCACGATGACGTGTTTGCCGGCCTGGAGGGCCAGCATCACCTGCTGGTGGTGCAGGAAGGGCGGCGTGCTGATGTAGACCAGGTCAACGTCCGGCTGCTGGACCATCGCCTCCACTTCGACGATGTCCGGGATGCCGAAGCGTTGGGCTGCCCGGTATGCGGCGTCGCGGTGCGTGCCGGACATGCCTGTCAATTCGACGCCGGGCACCTGGGCGAACTGCTGGAGGGCGAACAGCCCGAACCCGCCGCATCCGACTACTCCGACCCGCACGCTGTCCGTCGCCATCCTCTGCCTCCAGTTTGCCGTACCCCCTGCGAAGAGAACTCAACCTACCATCGGCACGAACCGTGCGCAAACAGACTGCGGCCAGAACCGCCGCCTCGGTCTTGCGGCGCGCGCGCTGCTCGGTTACCCTTCCCGGCTCAAGCGACGCCGACCACCAGCGAAGGAGCCGGAGAAGCCAGCATGGCGCTTGCATCCGCCGTCCCCGCAGTCGTTTCCGCGTGCGACGAAGGTCGCGCGGTTCCGCTTTTCGTGTGCGTGGACATGGTGGCCACCCAGGCGGTGGTCGAAGCCGCCGAGGAGACGGGTCGGCCCGCCATCGTCGGCCTCTACGGCGGCCTGCTGGAACGTCCGCGGTCGGACCATTTCGTCCGCTGGGCGCGCGCCGTGGCCGAGGAGTCCGCGGCCCCGCTGTCATTGATGCTGGATCACGGCCGCTCGGTCGAGGCATGCCGGCGAGCCCTGTCCCTTGGCTTCACGGACATCATGTACGACGGTTCGAAGCTGGCCGTCGAGGAGAACCTGGAGAACACGCGGCGCGTCGCGGAGGCAGCACAGGCAGCCGGAGCGGGCGTGGAAGCCGAACTCGGCATCGTTGGCGCCGGCTCGAAGTACTCCACCTTCGGCGCCAAGGGCAAGGGTTTCACTGACCCGGAGACGGCCGGCAGGTTCGCGGCCGACAGTGGCTGTGACATACTGGCGGTGGCGGT
>JAWOCH010000432.1:0-16705 GCA_046483865.1 Candidatus Brocadiia bacterium
AGATGCCCTCACGGCGGCGGCGGACCAGCAGGACCTGTACATGAAACTGCTGGTGGCCCAGCTCCAGAACCAGAACCCCATGGACCCGATGAGCAACGCGGAGATGGTCAGCCAGATGGCACAACTGGCCTCCGTGGATGGCATCGAGAAGCTGAACAGCAGCTTCAGCGACGTGCTGCGGCTCTACCGGCTGCTGACCGGCTCGGAGCTGATCGGTCGGCAGGTCGAATACGAACAGGACGGATTGCCTCAGAGCGGCACGGTGGAGTCTGTGAACGCCGAGGGGCAGAAGGTCCGCCTCACCGTCAACGGCACCGACGTGCCCTTGGACCAGATACGGAAGATTCTTTAGAGCAGGGGAGGGAACCCCATGTCCAGCGCACTGCAAACGGCCGTTCTCGGCATGCGCGCCTACCAGGAGATGCTCAACGTCACCGGCAACAACATCAGCAACGCCGACAGCACGGCCTTCAAGGAGGATCGCATCACCTTCAGCGACATGTTCTCGCGCACCCTCAGCCGAGGCATGAGGGCCAGCGAGGACATCGGCGGCACGAACCCCATCCAGATCGGGCTCGGCGTGCGCGTCTCCGGCGTGGGCAAGAACATGTCCCAGGGCAGCTTCACCAGCACGGAGAAGGACTTCGACCTGGCGCTGGACGGCGAGGGGTTCTTCGTGGTGCATGACGGCACGAGCAGTATATTCACGCGGGACGGCACCTTCGACGTGGACTCAGAGGGCTACCTGGTTGATCCCGCTACCGGCTACCGGGTGCAGCGCATCGGCACCACCGGCGAGGACAACGGCTTTCAACTGGCCGGTGTGAGCGACGTGCAGATACCCTACCGCACCGAGCTGCCGGGAAGCCACACCGAGACCGTCTTCTTCAAGGGCAATCTCAGTGCCGGGGACTATGATCCCACCACCACGGAACTCCAGTCAGCCGGCGATGCCTACACCCTGACCACCGGCGGACTGGCGTCGGCCACCAGTGACTTCTCAAACATCCAGCAACTCCAGGGCTTTGCCGCCGGGGAAACCATCAGCATCACCGGCCGAACCACGGACGGGACGACTGTCAGCGGGACGTTTACCTACGGCGCGGCGAACGACGGCACCACGCTGCAGGACCTGCTGGACGTGATCACCACGACGTTCGGGGGGCCCACCGAATGCACGGCAACGATTGAGGAGGGGCGCATAACGCTGCAGGAAGCGGATGCGGGCTACAGCCTGATGGACCTGGACTTGAGCAGCGCGGCCCATCCGGACGCCATGCCGTCGGACTTCGACTACACGGAGGTGGGAGGCGCCTCGGCTCAGACGACCAACATCAGCATCTTCGACCGCCAGGGGCGAAGCCACTCCCTGACGGCCACCTTCGTGCGCCACGACCAGTACATAAACACGTGGGACCTCGTGATCAACGGTTGCAGCGATGCCACACTGGTATCCGACCGGCGCATCGCCGGCATCGTATTCGACGAGAACGGCATCTACCAGGGCGTCAACGAGACGGACGGGTTCGGCCACACCAGCAGCGACGCGGGGTTCGGAGACCTGGACGCGAACGTAACGGTGGAGTTCCCGGGCATAGCGACGCCGCAGGACATCAGCGGGGACTTCGGTCGGGCCGGCTTCTACAACGGGCTGACCCAGATGGGCGGGGAGTCCAGCGCCGGCGCCATTGACCAGGACGGTTACGGGACGGGCAGCCTCCAGAGCGTCAGCGCGGACGCCTCCGGCGTGATCAGCGGGACGTTCAGCAACGGCGAGACGCTGGAGATAGCGGCCCTGCGGCTGGCGGTGTTCGCCAACCCCCAGGGGCTGGAGCGCATCGGCTCGAACTACTACCGCCACACGCCGGCCGCCGGGGCAACGGTCTACTCCCAGGGCCTGCAGGGCCGGGCGGGTGCCGTGCGCCAGAGCGTGCTGGAGGATTCCAACGTGGACATCGCCCGGGAGTTCACCAGATTGATCGTCGCGCAGCGCGGTTTTCAGGTGAATTCGCGTACAGTTCGTGTTACAAACAGCATCCTGCAGCAACTGGCGAGCATAGTCACGTAAGCGGCTGGAGGGGGCCGCGCGGACGCCCCGGGTGGGTACTTCCCCGGCGGGCGACCCCCGCCGGCGGCTCAACGTTCCGTCCACGGACCGCGCAAGGCCACTCAACCGGCGCGGAGGTGACATGGTCGCGCTTTGTATCCGTTCAGTTCTTCACACCGTCCTCCCACGGTGGCAGCTCGACACCGGGGGGCCTTCGCGCCTGCCCGCGCCGTTGCGGGGCATGCAGGAGACCATGCGCGACTCAGTAGGCACGGAAGTGGCACTGGTGGTGATCGCAGTGGCCGCACTGGGCATGGTTGCGCTGCTGCTGCAGATGTTCCTGGCTGCGCTCCGGCGCCGGCGCACCCTGGAGCAGAGCTGGGCCGACCTCGGCCGCTGGCTGGAGAACAGCGAACTCAGCCCCGAACAGCGAAGGCTCGTCCGGGAGCTGGCCACCCGCTACAGCCCGGACAACCCGATGGGCGTCGTCGAGCAGATCGAGGTCTTCGAGCGCGCCGTCCACCGATACTTGAAGCCCATTTGTGCGGACGGCCCGGGCGCAGACTCCCAGCGCGCCGGCCAGCGGCTGCGTCAACTGCGCACGAAGCTCCACCTGGAGACCCCCAGCGGCGTGCTGTATTTCAGCTCCCGTGAGCTGGAAGCAGGGCAGGAGGTCGAGCTGAAGCCCCTGGGCCAGAACGAGCACCCCTGCTGGGGAGTGGTGGCCGAACAGCGGGAGGACTTCCTGGTGCTCAAAGGGGTCCGCCCCGCCGCGGGGGATCTGCAGGGGCTCGAGGTGCGCGTGGTCTTCTTCCGCGCGGGTCGCTCCTACACATTCGAGACGACGGTGGTCGCGGCCGACTCTTCTGCCTCCCGCTGCTTCCTGGAGCACACGCTGGACGTGCGGACCGCGGGCGCCCGGGAGTTCCACCGCGTGCAGGTCAACGCCCCGGCGGCCGTGCGGGCCCCCTGGGAGGACGAGCAGGTGCAGCGGCAGGCGACGCTGCGCGACCTGAGCGCCGGCGGCGCCGGCCTGGTCAGCCGCTGCTACTTCGAGGACGGGGAGCAGGTGGTCGTGGTGCTGCGGCCGGGCGATTGCCTGCCCGAGGGGGCCGCCACGGAGGATGAGGGACCCAGGGACCTGCCGGGCACCATCGTGGGGCTGGAACGGACCCCCGGTGGCCGGTGCCGGTACCACGTCGAGTTCGGCGAGCTGGACAGCTCCGACCGGCAGTTCCTGTTCCGGCTGGTCAACCGATTGGAGGTGGCGGGGCAGGAATAGCTTTCCGCCGGCGGAAGCAACTTCCCAGCGACAGAGGCGCCGGCCACCTGCAGAGGCCGCCCTCCGCACGTCTGCCGGCGGCACGATGTTTGCGCCTCCGAAGGCCGGAACCGTCAACCCACCCCGGAGGAGGTGCATGGACCGCGCGCTCTACGTAGTCGGCTGTCGCATGCACTGCCTGGCGGAAGACCTCCAGACGGTCGCCGCCAACGTGGCCAATGCCAGCACGCCGGGCTACAAGCGCACCGTCAACTGCTTCCACGCCGTCCTCCGCGGAGTCAAGTCAGTGGGCGTGCGGCAGTCCGGCACCTGCGCCGCCGAGTGGACTCGCCTGGGCAGCCCGCAGTTGGACATGGCCCAGGGCCCGGTCAGCCGCACGGGACGCTCCCTCGACGTGGCCATCCAGGGGGACGCGTTCCTGGTGGTCAGCACTCCCCGGGGGCAGCGCTACACGCGCAAAGGTCGCCTGTATCTGAACGCCTCCGGCGACCTGACCGACGCCCTGGGCAACCCGTTCGCGGCCCGTGGGGGAGGCCTGAACATACCCCCGGGAGCACGCAACGTCAGCATTCAGCGCGACGGGCGCCTGCTGGCCGACGGACGGCCCCTTGGCGCGCTGATGCTGGTGGACATCCCAGAGCCTGACAAGCTGGTGGCCGAGGGAGCGGGGCTCTACCGCTACGAGGGCGCCCGGCCGGAGCGCTCCCTGACCAGCCAGGTCATCCAGGGCGCCATCGAGGAGTCCAACGTGCAGCCCGTCAAGGAGCTGGTGGGGCTGGTGGAGCTGATGCGGGCATTCGAGTCGGGCAGCCGGGTGATGCGCCGCCTCGACGCTCTAAACAACAAACTCATACAGACCGCCTCGTAACGGGGAGCGACTGAATGAAGGCAATGCACACGGCAGCGACGGGCATGGACGCCCAGACGCTGCGCATTGACACCATCGCCAACAACCTGGCCAACGCGAACACGACCGGCTTCAAGAAGTCGCAGGTGGACTTCGCCGACCTGATGTACGTGGCCATGCGCTGGCCCGGCGGGGCACAGACCGAGAGCACCTCCATGCCCACCGGCCTCGAGGTGGGCAGCGGCGTGTTCCCCGTCTCTTCCCTGAAGGTCTTCACCGAGGGGGTGGTCTCCAACACGGCCGGCGAGCTGGACCTGGCCATCACCGGGGACGGTTTCTTCCAGGTGGAAACCCCCAGCGGCGACATCAAGTACACCCGCGACGGCAACTTCCGCGTCAGTTCCGTCGGCACCGTGGTCAACTCCCAGGGCTACCCCATGTACCCCCGACTCAGTGTGCCCACTGATGCGATGACCATCGGCGTCGCCAGCGACGGCACCGTCACCGTGACCCAGCCCGACAGCGATCCGACGACCGTCGGCAACATACAGCTCGCCGACTTCGTCAACCCGGCGGGTCTCTCCAGCGACGGAGGGAACCTGCTGTCCGAGACCGGCGCTTCCGGGCCCGTGACCGCCGGCACGCCAGGCTCGGAGGGGTTCGGCGAACTGAAGCAGGGCTACCTGGAGATGTCCAACGTTGAAGTCGTGCGTGAGCTGGTGGACCTGATAGTGGCCCAGCGGACCTACGAGCTGAACTCGAAGGTCGTGAAGGCCGGGGACCGCATACTGCAATCAACCAACAGGCTGGTGGCATGAGGAACTCAACTCGGCTGGCTGCGCTGGTGGTTCTGACGACTGCTGCCGCCACGCTGTGCATGGGCGCGGCGCCTGAGACCTGGACGATTGGCCTGCGGGAGGCGGTCACCGTCTCCGGGCAGGCCCTGAGGCTTGGCCAGGTGGCGGAGCTTTCCGAATCCGCCCCTGAGCGAGCGGCCGATGTCTCGCTTGGCAACGCGCCCTGGCCGGGCCGCGTCCGACGGGTGAGCCGTCATCTGGTGATGAGCCGGCTGATCGCCGCCGGGTTCGAGCGGGGCGAGTTCAGCCTGCTTGGGCCGGAGGTCTGCACCGTAGAGCTGAGCACGCTCCAGGTGGAGGGGGAGCGCATGGCAGAGGCGGCGCGGCAGCACGTTCTGTCCTTCTTCCCGGAGGGCGGCCCGGAAATCCAGGTGGAAATGCTGGACGAGCCGGCACCGGTGCTCGTGCCGGCGGCGGGCGGCGAGCCGCAGTTGCGGGCAGTGCTGAGCGGCAGCGGAGCGCCCACCGGACTGGTGCGGGTGGACCTGGAACTGGTGCGCGACGGCGCACGGCTCAAGCGCGTGCCCGTCAGCCTGATGGTCCGGCTCTACGCGCCGGTGGCCGTCGCGCGCCGGCGCATCGCCGCCGGTCAACAGGCCGTGGCCGGCGATGTCATACTGCTGCGACGGGAGATAACGAACGTCCACGGCCGTTGCCTGCGAGACCTGGCCGAACTCAAAGGCATGGCGGCCGCGCACACCATCCAACCCGGGGAGATAATCACCACCCGCGACCTTCGCCCGGCGGAGCGCCCCATCGCCATCGAGCGCAACCAGCGCGTGTTCCTGATCGTGCGCACCGCGACGTTGCGCGTGCAGGCAATCGGCGTGGCGCTGGACACGGCGCGGGTCGGTGATGTCGCTCGGGCGAAGAACATGGCCACCGGCCGGGAAGTGGTCGGCCTGGCCGCCGAGCAGGGAGTCATACGCGTGCCACTGGGGGAAACCGATTATGAGTAGAAGCGCCAGGACGACGGTCCTCGTCTGCACGACGGCCCTGCTGGGCCTGTGGCTGGTCGGCACGGCGGGGGCAGAATCGCTATGGGAGCACCGGCAGCGGGACACCGCCATGCTCTACAGCGACAACGCCGCCGCCGAAGTGGGCGACACCTTGACCGTGCTGATCGCCGATCAGAGTTCGTTCAGCCTGGAAGGCGAACGGGAGATGGAGAAGACCACCGCCCACAGCGCGAGCGCGAACTTCGACACGGCCGTGGTGGACGTGACCCTGCCGGCCGGCCGGCTGTCCCAGGACACCTCCCGCACCATGGAGGGCTCCGACGAGTACACCGGCACCCGCACCTTCAGCGACAGCGTGACGGTGACCGTCAAGGACAAACTGCCCAACGGCAACCTCGTCATCGCCGGGCGCAAGCAGCGCTACATCGCCGGCGAGGAGGTGGTGACCGTCCTGAACGGGATAGTCCGCCCGGAGGACGTGGGGGGCAGCAACACGGTCTCCTCGCGGCTGGTGGCGCACCTGAGCCTGTACTACGAGACGACCGGCAGCTCAGACGCCTTCATCAAGGAAGGATGGGCGAACCGGATCCTCAGCTACCTCTGGCCCTTCTGACCCACGGCACGGAGAATACCGATGCGCACGCCGAAGCACCGACACCTGCCGGCCCTGGTGCTGGCCGCCGTGCTGGCCGCTGTGCTGGCCCTGCCCGCCCGCGCAGCGCGAATCAAGGACATCACCACGATCGAGGGCGTGCGGGCGAACCAGATCTACGGGTTCGGCCTGGTGGTCGGCCTGGCGGGCACCGGCAGCGGCAGCGACTTCACCGGCGAAGTGGCCAGGAGCATGTTGGAGAAGATGCGCATTGCGCGGGGCGTCTCGGATCTGGACGCCCAGAACCTGGCCGCCGTCATCGTCACCGCCGAGTTGCCGCCGTTCGCCAAGAAGGGCAGCCGCCTGGACGTGACGGTCAGCGCCTTCGACGAAAGCACCAGCCTGCGCGGTGGCACTTTGCTGCTCACGCCGCTCCAGGCGGTGGACGGGCACGTGTATGCCGTGGCCCAGGGCGCCATCAGCACGGGGGCGTTTGCCTTCGGGGGCAGGGCCGCCGCCGTCCAGCAAGGCCACCCCACCGTCGGCCGGATACCGGCCGGGGCGACGGTCGAGCGGGAGACGACCACCGAGTTCGTCCGCCAGGGCGGGCTGACGTTGCTTCTGCGCACGCCGGACTTCGCCACGGCAAGCCGCATAGGAAAGGCCATCCGAGAGCAGACGGAGGCCCGCGCGCACGTGCTGGACGCGGGACGGGTGCAAGTCAGCCTGCCGGGGACGCTGGATGCGGACCGACAGATGGCTCTGCTCGGCGAGCTGCAACTGCTGGAGGTCACCCCCGACGCGCCGGCCGTCGTCGTCATCAATGAACGGACGGGTACCGTGGTTGCCGGCCAGGACGTGACCATCTCGACGGTGGCGGTCTCTCACGGCAACCTGACAGTCATCACCCAGGAACTGCCCCAGGTCAGCCAGCCGCGCCCGTTTGGCGAGGGGCGCACGCAGGTGGTGCCGCGCACCGCCCTGCGCATACTGGAAAGCCCGCTCGAAGAGGGCGGCCTGAGCGTCATAAACCAGGGGGCCACCGTCAGTGAAGTGGCCCGCGCGCTGAACATGCTCGGCGCCAGCCCGCGGGACATCATCGCCATCTTCCAGGCCATGAAGGAAGCCGGAGCGCTCCATGCTGAACTCAGGATCATGTGAGATGGCCGGGCAGGGGCTTGACCTGCTGCTCAACGGCCGAGCGCAGGCCCTGACCCGTGCCATGCCGGGTGCGGACGCGCATGCGCCCACGGAGGCGGAACAGGACCGGACGGCCAGGGACTTCGCCGCCGTGCTCTACAGCGCGGCCGTGCGGCAGATGCAGCGCACGATCGGTCGGGATGAGGAGGAAGACGCCATGGCCGAGGGCGTGCGGGACTTCTTCGGCCTGTTTCTGCCCCGGGCGCTGGCGCAGTACCGCCAGGACGGCTTGAGCCGCTACCTGCGGCAGCAGCTCGCGGCACACTACGGAGAGGCATCCGATGGACGGAGTTGACAGCCTGTTGTCGGTTCTCGATGAGCAGGTCGAGTTGCTGGGCCGGAAGCTCTCTCTGCTGCGGCAGATGGCTGACTGCGTGAAGCAGGCTGAGCTGGAGGAACTGGCAGAGCTGCTCCAGCGGGAGGCCGTGCTGAGCGCCGATGAATCGGAGCTGGCCGAGCGCACGGCCGAGCTGCGCGATGAGCTGGCCGGGCTGTGCGACGCGCCGGCCGACCAGCTCACACTGGGCCGCCTGGCCGAGGAGCTTGAGGATGCCGCGGCGATAGCCCTGAACGATAGGCGGGAGCGGCTGCTCCTGCTGGCGCAGCAGGTGCAGCAGCAGGCCACCAGGACGGTCATGCTCGTGCAGCAGGCCATGGAACTGAACGCCGTGCTGCTGGCGGCACTGACGGGGCGGGAGGAAGGCGGGGAGACCTATGCCCCCGACGGGGCCGTGCAGAGCGGTCGGCCGCTCAGCACCTTTCATCAGAGCGTGTAGGGAGCGGACGCGATGTCCGGATTCACCACTGGTCTGAACTCGCTCAGAACCGCCGCCCAGCTCATACAGATGGGCGGCGACAACATCGCCAACGCCAACACGCCGGGCTACCACGTCAAGCGCGCCACCGTGGCGCCGGTCATCGGGCCGACCATCGCGGGAGTGCGCATAGGGCTGGGCTCGACAGTGGAAGACGTGCGGCGGGTGCGCAACGAACTGATCGAGAAGGCCCTGCTGGAGCACGTACAGGCCAGGGAGCTGTTCGGGGCCGAGCTGGACACACTGACCCACCTGGAGCAGTTGTTCGCCGAGCCCACCGAAGCCAGCCTGGACGCCCGGCTGGGGGAGTTCTTCGACGCGATTGACCTGCTGGCGGCCGACCCCGACGACGCCACGCTCCGCGAGCAGGTGGTGCAGAAGGCGCAGGCCGTCTGCGACATATTCCATCGCCTCAACGACGATCTCAACCAGGTGATACAGGACCTGGAGAATAACATTGACTACGAGGTGAACCGCGTCAACGCGCTGACCGAGCGTATCGCTGCCCTCAACCAGCGCATTCGCAGCATCGAGACCTCCGGCGCCACCGCCGGCAGCCTGAAGGACTCCCGCGACCAACTCATCAGCGAGCTGGCTGAGATCATCAACCTGAAGGTCTACCAGGCGGACTTCGGCGTCGTCAACGTGTCGTGCAGCGGGACGCTGCTCGTGCACGAGGGCAACCATTCCACCATCGCTGCGGAGCGTGGAGAGGAGGGGCTGGTCCTGCGGTGCGAGGAGGCGGCCGGCCACGAACTCGAAGTGCGTGAGGGACGGCTGGCCGGACTGCTCCAGATGCGCAATGACACCGTGCCGACCTACAGTGACCGGCTGGACGACCTGGCCGATGCACTGCGCCGGGCGGTCAACCTGGTCCACACCGTCGGGCTCGGCCTGGACGGTCGCTTCGAGGCGCTCAACGGGCTGAACGCGTTCAACACGACCGAACCGTTCGCAGATCTGGGCTACGACGTGGTCTCCGGCACGGCCGAGAAGCTGGTCGTCAACGTCGAAAACCAGGCGACCGGCCAGGTCACGCAGTTCGAACTGACTCTTGATACGACCCAGGCAGCCGACGCCTTCCTGATTTCCGTCAGGGATGCCATCAACGCCACCGTGACCAACGTGAATGCGACCATAGACGACGGCAAACTCAATTTGGCCGCCGACAACGGCTACGCGTTCGGGTTTGCCACGCCCTACGACCCGAACCCGGCCGAGGCAGGCGACATCACCGCTGCCGGCCCCACCGTGCCGTCTCTGCTGGACGACTACACCGGCGGTCAGGACCTGGTCTACCAGTTCACATTCATGCAGACGGGGCAGGTGGGAACCGACTCGATAGACATCCAGATTGATGTGCGGGACACGGGCGGTGCTCTGCTGCGCACACTGACACGCTCGGTGGACGACACCTACATGCCGGGCGACACCGTCGAGGTGGAGAACGGCCTGCGGCTGGCGCTGACCGAGGGCAACGTGTCCGCGGGCGACGGCTTCTCTACCACAGCCTATGCGGACACGGACACGGCCGGTGTGCTGGACGCCCTGGGGCTCAACGTGATGCTCACGGGCCTGGGCGCGGCGGAGATCGAAGTCGCCGACCGGCTGGTGCGCGATCCGTCTTTGCTGGCGGGTTCGCTGCGTCCGATGGCGGGCGACAATCATCGGTTCCTGGACCTGAGCGCGTTGAGGGACGCGCACGTGGCGAGCGACGGTGCGGAAAGCCTCAACGGCGCTTACCGCTCCCTGGTCAGCCACATCGGCACGGCGCGCAACACCCGCTCAGTCCAGCACGAGAACCAGGAGGACCTGGTCACCGAACTGACGAATCAGCGCGACTCGGTCAGCGGCGTCAGCGTGGATGAGGAGATGATCAAGATGATGACCGCCCGGACCATCTACCAGGGCACGCTCAAGTACGTCTCCATGCTGGACGGCATACTGTCCGAACTGGTGTCCCTGGCGTAGGAGCAGCCATGCGCGTTACACAGAACATGATCAACCGGCAGTTGATCTTCTCCATCCAGCGCAACATGGACGTGCTGGACGGGCTGAACCGCCAGCTCAGCACGGGCCGGCGGGTCAACACCGTCAGCGACGACGTGCCCGATGCCCGCCAGATCATGTTCCTGGAGCGGGAGAACGGCAAGATAGACGCCTACCTGCGCAATATCAGCTCGGTGGACGGAATCCTGTCGGTGGCCACCAGCACGCTGGAGGACGTCTCCCAGACCATCACGCGGGTGAAGGAACTGGCCGTTCAGGCGGCCACGGGCACCTACACGCCAAACAACCGGCTGGCTATGAGCGAGGGCGTCGAAGGCCTGCTCAACACGCTGCTGGGCATGGCGAACGTCCAGCACAACGGCGCTTCTGTGTTCGCCGGGGAGGCCGCCCAGACTACGGCCTACGAGGCCACCACCGATGCGGAGGGATACGTCACCGCCGTCTCCTACGAAGGGGAGGCGATCAGCACGCAGGTGCCGGTGGGACCGGGCATGAGTTCTGAAGCGAACTTCGTGGGGCGGCGCATCTTCCAGGGCTCCGCCGACCTGTGGGAGACCCTCATTGCGTTGCGCGACGCCATGCGCGCCAATGACATCGAGGGGATCCAGGGCCTGATCGAAGATCTGGAAACCTGCCATTCGGACGTGCGCCGGTCCGTGGGTCAGCTCGGAGAGCGACAGGCCCAGTTGCAACTGCTGCTGGGCAATATCGAGCGTATGCAGGACCTGAACCTGCAGATCATCTCGGAGCGTCAGGACGCAGACATGGCCGAGGTCGGCACGCAGTACAACAGCCAGATGACATTGCTCCAGATGGTGATGAACGTCGCCGCGCGCTCGGTCAAACCGTCTATCCTCGACTACCTGTGATGGCGAAGGGAAACTGACCATGGAACTCACCGTCAACCAGAAGGCCGTGGACGCGCCGCCCGAGGACGGACTGACGCTGGACGCCGTGCTCAACCACCTGCGGGAGGCGGGCCGGATACCGGAGGATCAGCTCATCGTGGGCATCAGCGTTGATCGCCAGAGCCTGAGCGCATCGGAGATGCAGGCGCGGCGGGAGGAGCCCCTCGGCCCGGACGCCGCCGTGGCCGTCGCCACCGAAGGAGTGCAGGGCTACGGGCGGCGCATCCTGGCCGACGCGGCCGGCATGGTGGACGTGCTGAATGAGGCCGTCCCCCGAGTCGCCGAAGCCCTGCGCACCAAGGGCCAGAAGGAGGCCAACGAGGAGCTGTTCTTCCTGCTGGACGCCGTGCAGCGCCTGCTGGTCTGCCTGAACCAGGTGCAGAACACCTGTGAGCTGGCGCAGGGGCCGGGCGGTGACCGGCTGGCGGCGGTGAGCGGCGCACTGACCACCATGCAGGCCGCCCAGGAGCAGGAGGACTGGCCCGCACTGGCCGACGCGCTGGAGGCGGAGCTGGCCCCCGCCGTGGAGGGCCTGGTGGGGCTGGTCCAGGACATGCGGTCGGAGTTCTGAGATGCCCGCACCGTCACGGACCGACGTCGCCGCGCTGATCGAGGACCTGACCCGGCACTGCGCTACGCTGCGGGAGTCTCTCGCCGCACTGGCCCGCGTGCCGGCGCACGAAGTCGAGGACTCCCTCGAGGAACACCTCCGGGTCATCCGTCCGCTGTTCCAGCGGATCGAATCCCTGGCCGAGCGCGTCGCCGAGCGGCGCGATGACGTGGCAGGAAGGCCCACGGCGGAGCGTGCGGAACTGCTGGACCAGCTTGCCGCTTGCACGGATACGCTCCAGCGGGCCGGCCGGCGGTACGGCGAACTGGCCGACCACGTGCAGGACGTGCGTGACATGGTCGGCGCACGGCTGCGGGAGGTCCGCAGAGGCGGCCGTACGCTGCGCGGCTACCGCCGGGGTATGTCCGGAGCCGGCTGAGCCGCTTCACGTGCTCGAGGAGGGCCATGGCTTGAAGGCCAACATGATCATCATGTCGGCGCTGACGGCGATCCTGCTGCTCGCGGCGCTGGCCGTGGGCGGGACTGAGAAAGCGGGCGAGGGCCTGAAGCAGGGCGCGATGACGCTGTGGCGCATCTGGCCGCTGCTTCTGCTGGCGCTGGTGGTGGCGGGTCTGCTGCACGTTCTGGTACCGGTGGAGGCAGTGCAGCGCTACCTGGGCACGGCGCATCCCTATCGAGCCATCCTCATCGCCTGGCTGATCGGCGCGCTGCTGCCCGGGGCGCCCTACGTGACGCTGCCTCTGGCGGCGGTGCTGCTGGGGCGCGGGGCCGGCATCGGAGCCGCCACCACGCTGGTGCTGTCCGCATCCCTGGTGGGCTTGACGCGGATTCCCTACGAGGTGGCCTTCGTGGGCTGGCAGTTCTCGGTGCTGCGGGTGGCGGCGTGCCTGGTGCTGGCGCCGGTGGCGGGGACGGCCGTGCACCTGCTGAACACGCTGGCGCGCTTCTACCCCGTAGGTTGAGCCCGGCCGGCGCGCCTATTTCAGCCCGCGCAGGATGTCCCAGTAGGCGCCACGCGCCCCCGCCCGTATGGCTTCGGTCAGCGGTTCGTTCTCGTTGTAGTTGTAGTTCTCGGCACTCTGTTCGGCCATCGGCTTAAAGAAGCGCTCGTCCTCTCCCACCAGGTCGCACACGAGCCCGGCGGGATCCTGGCCGAGCTGCGCGCTTATGTAGAAGGCCGGCTGCAGCAGGCCCTGGGCCGCGGCATCTTCCTCGCCGCCCGGGTCAAGCGGTTCGCCTCTCCTCAGGTGGCAGTCAGCCCCGGGGTCTCCGCCGACCTGCGCCGCCAGCGACGTGCCGGGATACAGCCGCACGCCGAGCGCCGCGCCGACGCAGTCCGGCCCGACGCGCTTCATGAACTCGATGGTCTCCCGCAGCGTCTCTTCCGTTTCGCCCGGCCCGCCCAGGAGCAGGTCGGTCATGACGCGCAGATCGTGCTCGTGACATGCCTGGACGGCCGAGGCGATGTCCTCCGGCCCATGCCGGCGCCCGTAGGTGCTGAGCATCTGGGGGCTGGCGCTGTCCGCGCCGAAGTTGACTCCCACACAGCCCGCCTCGCGCATCGCAGCCGCCAGCTCGGCGTCGAACTGCGTCACGGCGGCGTAAGTGTACCACCGCACCCGCTCCCCCAGCCCGCGCCGGGCCAGCTCCGCGCAGACGGCCATGGCGTGGCGGTAGGGCACGTTGAACTCGCTGTCGCACAGGTGCAGCACGTCCACGTCCTGGGCCAGCAGCGACTCGACCTCGTCGGCCACCTCCGCAGGGTGTCGGGTGCGCACGCGGCGTCCTTTGATCAACGGGTCGGCGCAGTAAGTGCACCTGCGACCACAGCCCCGCTTTGTCTCCAGGCCGGCCTGTCCGCCTTCGGCGAAGTAGCGACGGTTGTCCAGATGGTCCCGCCCGGTCGGCAGTGACAGGGGATGCGCGGGGCGCGGCGGGTTGGCGGCGTAAGCTCCTTCACCGGTGCGCCAGGCCAGCCCGGGTATGTCCTCCGCGGCGCCGTCCCCGCCGAGCGCGCGCGCCAGCCGGGCCAGGGCATGCTCCCCTTCGCCCCGTATACCGAACTCGCAGCCCGTGGCGCGCAGAATGGCGAGGGGGAAGACCGAGAACCCCGCACCGCCCAGGACCAGCGGCGCGTCGGTCAGCGCCCGCAGCCGCCCCACCAGCCGGCACAGTTCGGGCACGAAGGAGTGCGCACTGGGCCAGAAGCAGTCGTCGGAGTTCCGGAACGAGACAGCAACCATCCGGGGGCGCATCCGCTGGAGCGCGTCAGCCAGGGCGGACCCCGCCTCATCGCTCCAGCTCAGGTCCACCAGCTCAACGGGGCAGCCTTCGCCCTGGAGCGCGCCGGCCAGGTACTCCAGACCCAGCGAGGCGACGGGCGGGCGGATCCGGTTGCTGTTGACCAGCAGAACGGGACGCTTCGCGATGGCAATGCCCTCCTTTGGGGCGCGACGGACGGTGGCAGGCACTCTCCTTCAGCCTATGAACAGGCGTGCGTCCTGTCCAGCGTAAGCCCACGCGCCCGTTGAAACGCGCCCCCCTGCCGCCTACCATTGGGTCTTTGGGGCAGCACTGTCCGATGCGGGCGAGGAGGACACTGTGAGCGCGCCTTTTGAGCCAGGCTTGATGACGACGGGCATCGGCAGCCTGCCGCTGACCGATCCCGACCGGGCGGCCGAGTTCGTCCTGGCGGCGGACCTGTCGGCGGCGTTCTGGCCGCAGTTGCCCCGTCGGCGGTTCTATGAGCGGATGGTGCCGCAATTCGCGGAACTGGTCCCCGCGGTGCGGCTGGACGAGCAGGAGGAGGCCGTCCGATGGGAGCCGGACGCGAAGTACGATGAGCTGGGCGGGTTCTACGAGCGATACCTCGCCGACGATCCCTCGCTCTTCGGGCTCTCCGGGCGGGTCGCTGCGGGGTTTGAGGCCTTCCGGCGCGCCGCCGGCGGCCATGGACTGGCTCTGGCCAAGGGCCAGGTAACCGGGCCGATCACCTTCTGCACCAGCGTCACGTCCGCCGACGGGGAACCGCTCTACGGCGACGAAGAGATGCGCCAGGTAGTCAGCCAGGCGCTCGGCATGAACGCCCGCTGGCAGGTGGCGCAACTGTCGCAGATAGCCGGCGACGGGGTCATCGTGTTCGTGGACGAACCGGTGCTGGCGGTCTTCGGCTCAAGCGCCCTGGCCGGCGTCTCGGAGGCGCACGTGCGCGAGCTGGACGGGCATGTGCTGGCGGCAGTCGAGGACGCCGGAGCCCTCAGCGGGATGCACGTCTGCGGCAACAGCGACTGGGCCGTGGTCGCCCGCAGCGGCGTCAGCATCGTCAACTTCGACGCCTACCAGTACGGGCACACCATCTCTCTGTACCCGGAGGCGGTGGGGGAACTGCTGGAACGGGGAGGCGCCATCGCGTGGGGCATCGTGCCGACTACGGACGCCATCCGGCAGGAGGACGCCGACTCGCTGGCGCGGCGGTTCGAGAAGGCCCTGAGCGAGCTGGCCGGGAAAGGGTTCGAGGAGGACTACCTCCGGCGGCGTTCGCTGCTGACGCCTTCCTGCGGTGCCGGCGCCATGTCCGAAGAGGATGCCCGCCGCGTCTTCCGCGTGCTGGCCGAACTGCACACGCGGCTGCGCCGGTAGAGTTTGCCGCCGTCAGGCGCCCGGACCCGGGGCGAACATCGCCATTCCCGCCAGCACCAGAAGCGCCAGGAAGATCAACACCGCCCCGCCGATCAGGATCGGCAGCAGGTTGGGATTCTCCGGCTCTTCCTCTTGCTTCGGGATGGCCACGCCCGTGCGCATGTCCGCTCCGCAGTTGGGGCAGGTCGTCTGGCGCACGCCGAGCAGCGTGTTGCACAAGGTGCAGCGCAGCCGCGCCGGATGGCTGGCCCGGCCGCGTTCGGCGACCAGCTCCACGGTGTCTATATCCAGGGCGTCAGCCGAAAGACGGGGCCCTGCCCCGACTTCGTTCAGTCGGCCGCAGGCCGGGCACTCTACGATCTCGCCGGGCTGTTTGTCCGCGGTGGGAATCTCGTACTGGCAACGGGGATTCGAACAGCTTTGCTTCATTCCGTCTTCCTCGCGCTTATAACAAGCAGGGAACGCACACCCGAACCGTCATATGACTGCTCGACTGCTGCTCGGGCCGCCCACTCCCTGCCGGGGTTATGTTCTGCTTTACATCTGCCGCTTGCCGTGCCCGCCGGTACTGTGTGGCCGCCGGCGGGACTGGTACCCCCTCGGGGACTCGAACCCCGGACCCGCGGATTAAGAATCCGCTGCTCTTCCGACTGAGCTAAGGGGGTGTCTCGTGCGGTAGGCCGACGGACAACGGCCAGTCTTGTTTTTGTACCGTGCCGGGCGCGTTTTGTCAAGCAACCGATGCGGCTGACGCCTGCCGAGGCGCGTCAGCCCGAGCCTGTGTTTCCGGTGTAGTTTGCCGGGACATCATACCCACCCTGAGTGATGATCTTACCAGCTATCTTCTCCAGTACAACGGGAGGCGGCAAAGCGAAGGTGTCTGGCACCTCCAGACCCAGCTCTCTGAGTCTTTCCATCGGCGTAGAGCCGCCCATGTCGTGGCCGTAGTGGGGACGGTTCAGGTTGTAGAAGGCCTGC